>JAQBOS010000454.1 GCA_028287925.1 Mucilaginibacter sp.
AAAAGTGGAGTTGGAGCAATTGCTGCAGGAATGGATGGTCAATATGAAGAAACACAGCCAGGCGACAGTCGTATCGGTCAGCTTTGAGCGCACAGGGAAGGACCTTCAGATTTTTTATACAGATAACGGGATCGGCTTTCCTGAACCAATTCCATACGGACATGGTTTGAAAAATACGGGAAACCGTATGGAAAAGCTTGGCGGGACAATTAATTTCGCCAATGGGTCACCAAAAGGTGCAAGAATCCATTTGACTTTGCCTACAGTTTAAATAATCATATATGTTTAAAAGGGTACTGATTGCGGAAGATCAACAGAGCGCCAATATTTCTGTCAGAAAAATGGTTGAGGATATGGGCATTACCGGTGCTAAATACGTTTATCACTGCGACGATGCGTTGTTGCAGCTTAAAAATGCGTTGCTTGAGGACGATCCTTTCGAGTTACTGATAACCGATCTTCTTTTTGAACCCGATGACCGGCCTCAAAAATTACCCGGGGGGGAGGCTTTGATTACGGCGTCCAAACAATTGCAGCCTGGTTTGAAAATATTGGTTTTTTCCGCTGAACAGCGGGGAGCGGTGATAGCGTCTTTGTTCAATACGTCGAAAATCAACGGCTATGTACGTAAAGCCAGGCGGGATGCCGAAGAGCTGCAGGGGGCGATTTCCAGTATTTATAAAAACAAGCTGCATCACCCCAGCAATATTGAACATCCGATCTTAAAGAACATTCATGAGTTCAGCCCGTATGACGTTGCCGTTATCCGGTTAATTGCTGAAGGTAAGTCACAAAAGGAAATTTCGGCTTATTTAGATGCGCATCATATCAGGCCTTCGAGTTTAAGCAGTTTGGAGAAACGGCTTAATTTGATCCGGGAGTCTTACGATTTCACGAATAACGGACAGCTTATTGCCTTTTGTAAAGACCTGGGTGTCATTTAATAGTTAATTTTTGTTTTACGGTTTCCCGTAAGGATTGTCTTTTTAGCCTGTATAAATTTGAGCCATTCATTAAAAATTATACACAATGGCAAAATTTAAAATTTCCGGAATTTGGAAAGGCAGTGATGAAGTAATCACCGATTACGCTATCCATGAAATATTTAGCGAAAAATCAATTTCGAGAGGAAGAAAGACATCAAAAACAGATGCGATAAAATTATTGAGTGATCCTGTCAATATAGCAATGACGTGGATGTGGAATTATAAAACATCCTATTGGATTGACGGCGCTAAGGTGGAAGTTGTCGCCGGGCAATACCTCAGGACAATCCACGACAATAAAGTGATAGACAATCTGGCGCATCTGATTAATTACGATTGGTTGTAAAAAAGCAATGCCTCGTTGCCCCAAAAAAAAACTTATCCAATAGCCGATGGCCGTTAAACCTGTTCGCTAAATTATCACACCAGGTAAGGAAATTAAAGAAAAGTAAAATTGTATTTAATTCATTAATTCGTTGTAATTTAAATGGTTGAAAATCAATGCAACATATTAAAAAAATGAAGGCAATTTTACTTTTCTTTTTGTTGTTCGCTAGTACCACCTGCTCGGATTCACCCCCCGTCTATGTCTGCAGCAGCAAGTACGCCAGGAAATACCATTTGAATGCCCACTGCCGCGGCTTGAGCAATTGTTCCCGCAGGATCGTCCAGATGACGCTTGAAAACGCGAAGCGAAGCGGGAAGACCTTATGCGGTTACGAAAAATAATCGGGCTAAATTATCATTTTTAACCAAACCTTATCCATGAAATACCTGGTTTTCTTTTTTCTATTGCTTGCGGGACGTGCAGATGCACAGTTGCCGCCGCCAAATAACAATGAAACGGTCGAAGTGCGGGTGCTGGACGTGGGGGCGGGATTGTGTAACCTGATCAAAATGCCGGGGGATAAATATATCGTTTATGATGCGGGTGGGGACTACAACACGAACGGCGAACGGACGATGGCGCAGATCAGGAGTTTTATCCCGTCAGGAAGCGAGATTGAGCTGATGGTGCTGAGCCATACAGACGCTGACCATATCGTTGCGGCCGGACAGGTGATCCGGGAATATAAAGTAAAGAAGCTGTTATGGGGCGGTTACGAGCGTTCGATGATCGATGCGGAGCAGCCGACGGCGGCTTACCAGCGGATTATTGCGGCTTTGCAGGCAACGCCGGGTACGGTGAATGTGAACCTGAACCAGCGGGACAGTGTGATCACACCGGGCAATCATTTTATGGTGGGGACAACTACCATTACTTTTCTTTGCGGTTTTGGGAAACCGCTGGCGGAATGGGGGCTGACGGATAAGGCGGAGAAACTGAATGCGGTAAGCATTGTGATGCGGCTGGATTTTGCGGGTAACTCGGTTTTGTTTTGCGGTGATGCGGTGGGAAGGCATAGGGATGATCCCGAGGATGCGCTGATCGCAACGGAGAAGTTTATGGTGGAACGGGCGGCTCAGTACCTGCCGTCAACGGTTATTATTGCGCCGCATCATGGCGCGAAGAATGGCAGCTCGGCTGCATTTGTCAGGCTGGTCAAACCAAAGGCTGTCATTTTTTCGGCAGGGCACAGGTTCCACCATCCGGAAACCAGTACGGCGCTACGTTACTTGCAATATGTTCCGGCCAGCAGCATCTTCCGGACGGATAGGGGAGATGATGAAGGCGGGACGGAATGGGATTATTTAAGAGTTCCGGGTACGAAGGATGGTTATAATGATGACAATGTTGATGTTTTGCTAAAAAGCGATCATAGTTATAGGGTGTTTTACCTGGATAATTGAGCGGTTATTTAAAGCGGTACAGTATCATTTCGACTCCGGTAGGTGGAGCTAAAGCTTCGCAGCTCTGCGGAGCTTTTTATATTCTTAACAAACGCAATTATCCTGGTTGCCAAGCCACCTCACCATCGTCTTTAAAAAACTTTGCGTAATCTCTTGAGAAGTAATAGTAACATTTTTTTAACAATATGATCACATTCGAAGGCTGCGTTTTCTTGTATAATTGCAGTTGGAATTTCTTATTACTTATTGCCGCAATATTTTCAAATAACCTTATCGTGAAACAAATAATCTCCAGTAACCTAACAATAGCAATGGGCTGTTACGCCACCTTTACTCAAATTTACCATCGCTAACTCACTAATAACTCAAAAGCCTGTCATTGCCATGAAAACCTTTTTACTAATAACCATTGTATTTTTAGCAGAGCCCTGCAAAAGCAAATCAACAATTTAGCAGGAAACGCTAAGGGCAAATCCAATAAAATTAAACGCCTATTCAGATAATTCTTAAATCCAAACCAAAAATCTTTTTACAATGAAAAAAAATCTCCTAACATTAGCGATGTGTCTCACAGCATGTTTTTCCTACGCGCAAACAGGTACCTATGCGAAAATAATAACCACTGGAAATAATGTAGTCAGTTCCACCGACCCAAAAGCAGCAGATATGGTTATTGGAAGTGATGCCGGGGTACGGCATGATGCCAGCATCATGTGGTGGTCAAGCAACAGCGCTTCCCGTATATCAAATACTTCGGATGTTTTTTATCTGTCGGTGTGGAATACAACAACGCCAAACATTGCTTTATCTGCAACAGTTGGCGGGACAAGTTACTTTCAGGGTAACGTTCTTATGGGTAAATCTTCTCAAGTTAATGCTGCCTATAAACTGGATGTTGCCGGCAATGTGAGAGCCAATCAATTAGTGGTCAATACAACCGGAGCTGATTTTGTTTTTGATCCCTCATCCCGTTTATACCCGCTTTCGAGCCTGGAAAAATACATTGAACAAAATCATCACCTTCCTGAAATTGCTTCTGCAAAACAAATGCAGGCTGATGGGCTAAATGTGGGAGAGAACCAGGTAAAACTATTACAAAAGGTTGAAGAACTTACGCTGTATTTGATTGAGAAGGATAAAGAAGTGAAAGAATTGAAAGACAGGCTAGCCCAAATAGAAAAGATCCAAAATCAAAAATAGAGTAGCAAAGCGCTGAAATAAATTTAAGGACCTGACTAACAAAATTTTAAAAATGAAAATGCAGAAGCTTTTTATTGCTCTATTAGGGATTACCCTATTGTTAAATTTAGAATCATTTGCTCAAACCGGCAGTGACCCCGCAGCGTACACACAGGCTTTTACGCATTTGCCAACTGTAGGAGTGCCCAGCCCCAATGCTGCGTCTTTAGGTACCTATGCAAATTTTCCGCTTCAAGGCTTTACCGGGTTGCCGAATGTAAATATTCCTTTGTACGAAATAAATGACCATGGTTTTAAGCTCCCTATTTCCTTAAGCTATAATCCAACCGCTGTCAGAGTAAATGACAATGCGAGTTGGGTGGGCTTGGGCTGGAGTTTAAACGCCGGTGGAGTTGTTACCCGTAATGTGGTTGGTGCTCCGGATGATGAAAATGATTACAGTCCAACCGGTGGAACAGTTGATAACCCTTCTCCCCCGAAGGGGCATACAGGTTTTCTTTATTATAATTATAACAAAAGTGTATTAGACATTAAAAATTATTGGAGTAATACCCAAACCAATATTAATGGTTTTCCGGCTTTTAATATCAATTCTAATTATCAGGGACTAAGTTTACGCTCATTAAGATATAATCTGGTTGATACAGAGCCTGATATTTTTAGCTACAACTTCAATGGTCATTCAGGTAAATTTGTTTTTAGCCAGGGGACAGACAAGTTTAATATTGGAGTGGTTGCACCTGATCAACATAAAATCCTACCGGTTCCCTATTCAGATTTGCAGGTAAACTATCAATTCAGAGGCGTAGAAGATGCGCATTTGCCATACGGCAATTCATCATGGATTCTATCGTTTACAATCAAAGACGAGGATGGGAACGTGTATTTATTCGATAAGGCTGAATATCAAAATACCCAGATTACGGATTATGGATTTTATAGTATTTTCACTACTAGTGGTGGCTATGGATCATCCGGTCTTGATTATTTTTCTTCCTGGTACCTGTCTAAAATTACTACGAAGCTGGGTAAGGTTATAAATTTCAGTTATGCAGTTGAACAACAGGAACAGGATCTGCCAACCGCATTTAAATCCCGTGCATTTAATATACCCGGTTATCCAACGGAAAGCAGTTATACCTATACAAATAATTATATCCAGGGTTTGAGACTGACAAGCATTGAAGGTGATGATTATAAAGTATATTTTGATGCAAACCAAGTTAGGCAGGATACAAAAACAAGTGCATTGTCAGGCCTTAGGATTTACTCGAAAGATGCATCCGGAAATCAAA
>JAQBOS010000315.1 GCA_028287925.1 Mucilaginibacter sp.
TGATATTGAAATAAGATACAATTTTTACGGAGCCTTTGGCTGGTGGCCAAATGAAGGGCATTGCCTGGTGATCAGGGGAAACAAGGATAGTCTTTTCGCGATAGATTACTTTTTAAAAGCGCCGGAGTTTATCAGGACGAAAGAGACAGGAACCATTATTCACAAATATGATTTTAACAATCATCATATCAAACTTTTTGTCAGGAAACCACATCCGGATAAGCCATTATCAGCCATGTTGCAATCACTTATAGATAACCACATTATGGATCTGCCTGCAGATGAGGCGATAATCAGCATGTTGAAAAGTAAAAATGCGAAACTAAAAGAATACGATGCCACTGACTGCTGCGCCAGCTTGATTATTGAAGTGAAGGTTAAAAATCATTTTAGAAATTTTGACACCAACTATTATTATCAGGCTTATAACCAAAATATAAAGGAGCTTAAATATGAATCGGGTATTGATAGTGTGTTCCATCAGCTTATTCCAAATCTATTTCAATAATTGCCTGATAAAAATGGTTGTATAGGCGTTGTTACTTTTAATACATTTTCGAACAAGTGCTATTGGGGTTAGTTGCCTGGCTTTTCATAATCTTGTAATGTAGCATTCAGCGGTTAAATTACGTAATGGTGTTAAAAACCTTATTTTATGAAGAGCCTGCTTTACATTTTAGTTGTTGTACTTTTTGTATCCTGCAAAAAAGATCAATTTTCTTACCAGTCTAAGTTTCAGAGTAGCCAGGCAAAATGGAATACCTATAAAAAGACTATAAATAATTCCTATTCATATGTTGCCAGTTTTGTTTCGATATTTGGCGCTTACGAGGCAACTACAATAACAGTAAAGAATGGAACCGTAACCGGCAGAAGTTATACAGCAGGTTTTTATCCGCAAAACTCTACAGTTGCAACTGTAACCAAAACCTGGACGGAAGACGGGACAACGCTAAACACACACCAGGAAGGAGCGGCTCCGCTTACACTTGATGAGATTTATGCAAAAGCCCCAACCGAATGGTTATCTGCAGATAAAACAAAGAACAAAGTATATTTTGAAACGGATAGCAATGGCCTGATAGCGAGTTGTGGCTATGTGCCCGATGGTTGCCAGGATGATTGCTTCCGGGGGATTAATATCTCTTCTGTAACGGCTTTATAAAAAACAAACTAAGTATAAGCAGAAGATTTTTTTATTTCATAATTGTTAGCACAGCACATTTGCAAAGAAAATTATACATTAGCACAAAAATCTAATATAAATGAAAGTAGGAAGCATTCCCCTGGCATCAATAGTACTGCTTGTTATATCGTTAATAAGTTTTACGAGTAAATACTTTTTCCCATCAGTACATCTTTCGCTAAAACCTTATTTTGATGGTGCATTGGTAGGAGCCATGCTGGTTTTTGGTTTATACTATGCCAATATTTATGTTACCGCATGGATGAATAACAGGAAAGAAGCGCTTGGTAAGTAAAAGCAACTTATACTTTTTTGATAAATAACCGGGGGTAACTTTCCGAAAACCCATTCGGTTACCTCCCTTGATATCATTTGATTTTGTAGAGATCCGTGCTTCGCGCTTCAACTTTGCATTCCGATCAACCAATTCAATAACTGACATGTGGGAGACACAAAGCATTGCGTCTACGTTATTGATTATCCTTATATATTACACCACGATTACACGAACATTTCCTATTTTTGCCAAAAGTAATTTTAAATGGAAGCTGAAAGTAACCTGCTTATATTATTACAGAATCCGCATTTACCTGCCGGTTTGAAACAAATTGCTGAAAAAGTACTTCGTGGTGAGCGCATCACCTTTGATGAAGGTGTTTTGCTGTATGAAGAGGGCGAACTGGGTTATCTCGGAGTTTTAGCCAACTACATCCGCGAAAAACGGCACGGCAATAAAACCTATTTTAACCGTAATTTCCATATCGAGCCTACCAACCTGTGTGTTTACGACTGTAAGTTTTGTTCGTACTCCCGTTTGATCAAACAAAAATCAGAAGGGTGGGAGTACACGATGGATGAAATGATGAACATCGTAAAAAAATACGATAATGAGCCGGTTACCGAGGTGCACATTGTTGGCGGCGTATTGCCGCAGTATGATGTTGCCTTTTATAGTGAGCTATTCAGCAAAATAAAAGCGCACAGACCCGGATTGCATGTTAAAGCACTAACGCCTGTTGAATATCACTATATATTTAAGAAAGCCAAAATTGATTACGCTACCGGCATGAAGCTGATGCTGGATGCAGGTCTTGAATCAATCCCCGGTGGTGGCGCCGAGATCTTTCACCCGGAAATAAGGGAACAGATTGCCAAAGATAAATGTACCGGAGACCAATGGCTTGCTATTCATGAAGAATGGCATAAGCTGGGCGCGCGTTCAAACGCAACTATGCTATACGGCCATATTGAAAAATACTGGCATCGGGTTGACCACATGGAACGCCTGCGCGAGCTGCAGGACAGAACGGGCGGTTTCCAAACATTTATCCCGTTAAAATTCCGCAACCAGGATAACCAGATGTCGCATGTGCCTGAATCAACAGTGGTTGAGGATCTGCGCAATTATGCCATTGCCCGGATCTACCTGGATAACTTTGATCATATAAAAGCTTACTGGGCTATGATTAGCCGCACCACTGCGCAATTATCACTAAACTTTGGTGTAGATGATATTGACGGTACGCTTGACGATACTACTAAAATTTACTCAATGGCCGGCGCGGAAGAGCAGCACCCCGGCATGAGCACCAAACAATTGGTTGAGCTGATAAAGAATGTGGGCCGAGAACCTATTGAAAGGGATACTTTATACAATGTGGTTACCGACTATACAAACTTTGAATTTCCGCAGGAAGCAAAACCGCAATTTTACAGGTTGCCGGTAATAAATTAGTCATTGGTCATTGTGTCATTAATCATTGGGGGCTTTAGAATGAATAATCATCCAAAAACTAATGACCAATAACAGCGCAGCGAAATGACCAATGACTAATGACAGCGCAGCGAAATGACTAATAATAATGACTAAAACACTATACATCGTCCGCCATGGGCAAACTGAACTGAATAAACGGGGCATTGTACAGGGCCGCGGAATGGATACCGACCTGAATGATGAGGGCCGTAAACAAGCCGGGCAGTTTTTTGCTGCATATAAACAGGTGCCGTTTGACAAAATTTATATTTCGGAGCTTAAACGTACGCAGCAGAGTGTTCAGCAGTTTATTGACCTGGGGATTCCGTTCGAAAAACTGGCAGGGCTGGATGAGCTTGCCTGGGGAGTTCATGAAGGACAACCAGCTACAACTGAAAACAAAGCAGCATTTCTTCAACTAATGCGCGACTGGCTGGATGGCAAATTAGACTCTAAATTTGAAGGCGGCGAAAGTCCTAATGAGGTAAAAGCAAGACAGATTGAAGCCTTAAAAGTTATCATGAGCCATCCCGAAGAAGAAACGGTACTTATTTGCATGCATGGCCGCGCAATGCGTTTACTCTTGTGCCTGCTTACAGGCAAACCGCTTACAGAAATGGATACCTTTCCGCACCAGAACCTGGTTTTATATAAAGTTATTTATGACGGCGATAAATACGGGATCGTTGATTTTAATAACGCCGAACACTTAAAAAACAGCTAGAACTACCTTGAATACTAAAATAAGAATATCCGCAGTTAGCTACACCAATACCAAACCCTTTTTATACGGCATCCAGCACAGCGAGATCATCAATAAGATAGACCTGAGCCTTGATATCCCATCAGACTGTGCTCAAAAACTAATTGATGATCAGGTTGATATCGGCCTGATCCCTGTTGCAGCCATATTGAGCCTGCCGCAGTGGGAAATTGTTTCTGATTACTGTATTGGCGCATCAGGTCCGGTAAATTCTGTTTTTATTTTCAGCAATTGCGAGATCCACGAGATTAAAACATTGCAGCTTGACCCGGAATCGCGTTCGTCAAATAATTTAGCAAGGGTATTGCTTAAGAATTATTGGAAAGCAGATCATCAGATGATTAAAAATGCACTTGATTATGCAGCTTCAAATGACCCATATACAGCCTTTGTACAGATAGGAGACCGCACTTTTGGCAAAAAGCAGCAATACAAATATGTATATGACCTGGCCGAAGAATGGCAAAAATTTACCGGCCTGCCTTTTGTGTTTGCCGCATGGGTGGCAAATAAACCTATCCCGGCTGATTTTATGGAAGAATTTAACAAGGCGCTGAAATCAGGGCTTGATCACCGCACTGAACTGTTAAAAGAACTCCCCCAAAGAGCAGACTTTGACCTGGAAGATTATTTAATGCACAAGCTTGATTTTGAACTGACTGAGGATAAGAAGAAGGCTTTGCATTTGTTTCATGAGTATATAAAGGCCCTGAACCTGGATTAAACGGATTTGACAGATTAAAGTGGATTTTTATCTGTTAATTTAAAAATCTCTAAAATCAATAAATCCCGGTTCAAACATTCTTCCCAAAATCACATTAGCTTAATATTAAATTTCTTAATTTACAGCTATGAATTCATCCCCATCATTAAAAGGACAATCGGCATTAGTTACCGGTGCCGATAGTGGCATTGGCAAAGGTGTAGCCTTAGCGCTGGCACAAGCCGGGGCAAGTGTTGCTATAAATTATGCCCACAACCATAATGCCGCCGAAGAAACCGTAAACGAAATAAAAACGGCCGGAGGCGAAGCATTTGCTTACCAGGCCGATGTAAGTCATGAAGGTGAGGTGCAGGCCATGTTTGCCGAAATGTTTAAACAATATGGCACCATTGATATACTGGTAAACAATGCCGGCCTGCAAAAAGATTCAAAATTTGTGGATATGACGCTCGACCAGTGGAACACCGTCATCAGCATAAACCTTACCGGGCAATTTTTATGCTCGCGCGAAGCGGCAAAAGAATTTATCCGCAGGGGAGTGGTTGAAGACAGGAGCAGGGCGGCCGGAAAAATTATCTGCATGAGCAGCGTACATGAGGTAATTCCATGGGCCGGACATGTAAATTATGCAGCCAGCAAAGGCGGCATCAGCATGTTTATGAAAAGCATAGCCCAGGAATTGGCTCCGCACAAAATCCGGGTAGTGGGTATAGGCCCAGGGGCAATTCAAACACCTATAAATAAATCAGCCTGGGATACCCCGGAAGCTTTGGATAAATTATTAACGCTGATCCCTTATAACCGGATCGGCAAACCGGAAGACATTGGCAAGCTTGCCACCTGGCTTGCATCAGATGATGCCGACTATATTACCGGCACCACCATATTTATGGATGGCGGAATGACATTGTATCCGGGATTTGCGGATAATGGATGAGGTTAGTGAGTGGTTGATTAGGTTGGATTGAGTTGATTAAGTTAATATCTGCATTAGTTATTAACCTATTGTTGATTAGATTAATAACATACCACTTCCAACGCAACTCCACCTAATCAACTCAATCTAACTCAATCAACCTATTCAACCCAAAATCTACATTAACTTTATGTAAAATAGCTGTTACCTAATCTGGGAGGCCTTTTTTCGTGCTTTTTTTGGTTGACATATTGTAAAAAATACACTAAGTAGGTTATGATAATTTAAATTTATCATCAAAAAAGACCTATAATTATAAAATATTCATAAAAGTGAAAGTTTATAGTGACAAATGGCAATATTTAGTTATTTTTGTTGCGGATTTAAAATTTAACATAACATGAAAAAAATATTTTTAACTATCGTAACTGCTGCTTTGTTCAGCGTTAGTGTATTTGCTGCTGATGGCGGTAAAAAAATTGAAGGTGCTACGGTTTCTTATTCTGTACAACAGGCATTTAGCGCAGATTTTGCAAATGCAACCAATACAGTATGGACAGTAACTAAAAACTGCCAGAAAGCTGATTTCATTATCGACGGCACTAAGAAAACTGCATTTTACAATTTAGCCGGTGACTTTTTAGGTACTACTCAAACTACTATCTACAAAGCTATCCCTGCTAAATCACAAAAAATGATTGCTGATAACTATAAAGGTTATACAGCCGGTGAAGTTATTGTTTACCAGGCTAATGAAGCTTTGAACAATGATATTGAATCAACTTCATACTTTGTTGATTTGAAAAGCGCCAGCCATGAAATATTAGTAAGGGTTGCAAACTCAGGAAACGTTGAGTTTTTCAAACAAGTGAAATAACACCCGAAACAACAATTATTTTGAAGCCATCTGCAAATTGCAGGTGGCTTTTTTTATTATATAAGTACTAATTTTCACGAATTAGTTCGAATTTCACGAATTTGATTTGCTGCGGGAATGCCTCATTAACAGAATGTTTATATTATGTTAATGTTTGCCTTTAAATTTAAAAAAGTGCCTTAATTGATATAAAAATGCATTTTTTTAAAACAACTTGCGGTTATAAACCTTATTATATGAGACGCCGGCTGAAGGCCTTTTCCGGATTACATTGATCCTATAAAAATGGATTTGTGCCAATTCGAATTAATTCGTGCAATTAGTGTCTGTTTATTAATTAGGTTCTATGTCAAAAACAATAATAGTTTCAAACAGGTTACCCGTAAAAATTTCGAAAACAGGGGATGAGTATACATTATCTCCCAGTGAAGGCGGGTTGGCTACAGGTTTGGGATCGATCTACAAAAAAGGAAGTAACAAATGGATTGGGTGGCCGGGTGTTGAAATTACCGAACAACAGGACAAGGATACTATAACCGATCAATTAGCTGATTTAAGTTTAGTGCCTGTATTTTTAGATCAGGAAGAGATCAACCAGTATTATGAAGGTTTTAGTAATGAAATTTTATGGCCTGTATTTCATTATTATACTTCAACTTATGCGGTTTACAGGCAATCGAACTGGGATTATTATAATATTGTAAATCAAAAATTCAAGGATGCCGTACTGGCGATTGCCGAGCCCGGCGATGTTATATGGATCCATGATTACCAGCTACTACTCCTAGCGCAAATGATTAGGGCGGAAATGCCCGATGTTTCTATTGGCTTTTTCCTGCATATCCCTTTCCCGTCGCACGAAATGTTCAGGCTTATTCCCTGGCGGCAGGAGTTGCTTGAAGGCATGCTTGGCGCTGACCTGATCGGCTTTCATACATTTGACGATGTGCGGCATTTTTTAGGTGCGGCGACACGCATATTGCCGATAAACTCCTCTGCAAATGTAATAACAAGCGGCGACAGGTCTATAGTGGTTGAATCTTTCCCGATGGGGATAGATGAAAAGAAATATTCATCGCTTCCGTTGGAAAAAGAGGTGATAGAGCAGGTGCAAATAATAAAGGAAACTTTTAAAAACACCAAACTTATCCTGTCAATTGACAGGCTTGATTATAGCAAAGGCATTTTGCAGCGGTTGCAGGCGTTTGAACAATTGCTGCAGCTGTATCCTGAATATTGCGGAAAAGTAACTATGCACATGATAGTTGTACCCTCGCGCGACTCTGTACCTCAGTATGCGCACCTGCGCGATGAAATTGATAAGAGAGTAGGAAACATCAATGCTATGTACCGCAACATGGAATGGACACCTATTCATTATTATTACCGCTCGTTCCCGATTGAAACATTGTCGGCCCTATATTATTCGGCAGACGTCTGTTTGGTTAGCCCCATGCGGGATGGCATGAACCTGGTTAGCAAAGAGTACGTGGCCAGCCGGATAAATGATGACGGCGTACTTATACTAAGCGAAATGGCGGGTGCTTCAAAAGAATTGATTGATGCCCTGATAGTTAACCCAAACAATACCAATGAGGTTTGTAATGCTATAATTACGGCTATCAATATGCCTTTGAGCGAGCAAAGGAGGCGCATGCAGCAAATGAGACAGTTGGTTGCTAAGTTTAATATAACGCATTGGGTAAAAATATTTATGGACAGGCTTAAAGAGATTAAGCAAATGCAGCGTTCCATGCAAACCCGGCATGTTAGTTTTTCGACTGAGCAATCAATAATTAACCGTTACCATAAAACCAAAAACCGGATCATATTTTTAGACTATGACGGAACCCTGGTTGATTTTAAATCGAACATTAGCCAGGCATCACCAGATAAAGAGCTTTATACAATTATTGAAAGATTAGCTGAAGATCCGGCTAATATGATAGTATTAATAAGTGGCCGTAAGCACGAAAATTTAAGCGAATGGTTTAGCGATAAAAATGTATACCTGATTGCCGAACATGGCTCGTGGTTTAAACAGCAAAACACATCGTGGCATAAAGTTTCCGGCCTTTCTGATGCCTGGAAACATGATATTTATCCCGTTCTGGAAACTTATGTTGACCGGACACCAGGTTCATTTATTGAGGAAAAAACATATTCATTGGTTTGGCACTACCGCAATGCACAAAAAGGGCTTGGCGAGCTGCGCGCTAATGAGCTGATGAATAACTTAAAATACCTGGCAAGTGATAAGGGCCTGCAGCTTTTACCAGGTGATAAAGTGCTGGAAGTAAAAAATATGGAAATAAATAAGGGTAAAGCCGCCATGATGCTTGTGGAGAAGAATAATTACGATTTTATTATTGCCTTTGGCGATGATTATACGGATGAAGATGTATTTAAAGCGTTACCTGATTCAGCGTTGACCATTAAGGTGGGGGGGAATGTTTCTGCCGCTAAATTTTATTTACGAAACCCGGGCGAGGTGAGAAAATTGCTTTTGAGCTTTACGGAAGAAGTGGCGGTGCATTGAAAGAGGTGAAAGCTGAAAGGTTAAAGGTCTTCCCACAAAATTTACCCCATGGAAGAATACTCCCAATTGATTAAAAATAAAGGGTAAACCGTTAAGTTTATTTTACAGCGACGAGCTGATGATGAATATTTACAGAAACAATATTCATTATGAAACTACTTCTCATCTTAGCCTTATCAGTATTTAGCATTCCATCAATCGCCAAAAATATTGATACCATCCGCGTAGAGCCAGGTACGCTTGATCTGAAACACCTGCAAACCGGCGATTTCGGCTATTTGCAATATAATAGGAAAACAAAGGAAGGGCCGGCAAGTCGTGTAACACTTATAAACTTTAATGTTGAGGCTAAACAATACCATAATAAACCCGCATTTTTTGTGAAGCAGCAATGGGAGTATGACACCGTTGTACATAAATGCTATACTGTTTTTGATACAAAAGATTTTAGTACCCTTTTTCATGATACTTACTGGAAACGCCTTGGCTATTCAATAAAGCTGGATTTTGAAACAAAACAGGTTGAGTTTAAAAATATAAACAACAAAAGCGATGTGCCTGATTCAATTAAAGCTGTTGCAATAAAAGATTTTAACGATTCCTTTGGTAAATACAACCTGAACTGGCATGCCGATATGATCATTTATTCGCTGCTGCCTTACAAAGAAGACCGGACTTTTATAATTAATTACTACGATCCAGGCTTTGGAAAAGCCGAAGAAGTAGCTTATACAGTTATTGCAAGCGATTTTTTAACAGGCAGTAACGGTGAAAAGATTGATTGCTGGGTGCTTAACAACTACAATGACAATAAGGATCCGGAAAAGGGCTATGAGCGTTTTTGGATCGCCAAAAAATCGCACGAGGTGTTAAAGCTGGAAAATTGCTTCGGCGGGGGCAGGGGGTACAGGTATAAATTGAAGCTGGGTATTGCGGAGGGAGGCGAAAGGTAAAACGCTTGAGAAAAACTTACGAAGTTTTAAAAACCTCGTAAGTTTAATATCGCCATTAACCTTTTCTTCCTACAAAAATATGGGCCTGTCCAACTTCATTGCAATACGGTAAGCCGCGTTCATCAAACCAACATGGCTGTAGGCTTGGGGGAAATTACCCCACTGACTACCATCATTTTCATCAACATCCTCGCTGAATAACAACAGGTGATTTGAATATTGAAGTATATTTTCAAACTCGCGCATAGCATCATCCATCCGGCCAACGCATGCCAGCGCTTCAACATACCAGAATGCACAGATCAGGAATGTTGTTTTAGGCTTACCAAAATCATCTTTATATAAATACCTGTAAAATAGCCCGTTACTGGCTTTCAGCTCTTTCTCCAATGCAATTAAATGATCTTTTGCCTTGTCGGATGCGGGATCTAAATAGTTCATCATGATCAGTTGCAAGGTGCTGGCATCAAGGTTAGGATTGCCTGCTGAATTGGTATAAACCTTTCGTACAGGGTCGTAACAGCTTTCAATGTGTTTGGCTGCCTTTTTTTTTAGCTTTATTGCTTTCTTTATAAGCTCGTTATTGTCAATTGTGCGCGCCATTTTTTCGGCGGCAGAGGCACCGGCCCATTGGAAAAGGTTACTATAGCAATGAATGTTCGCCATGTTACGAAACTCCCAGATACCCGCGTCTTTTTCATCAATGGTACGCTCAATTTTACTCAGCATGAAATCTATCCACCTTGCAGAATCCTTTCGCTCCGAAAACACAAACCTGTGATCGGTGTATAAGGGGAGCATGGAGATCAGTACCTGTCCGTAAATATCGTTCTGAATGTGTTCAGATGCCTGGTTGCCAACGCGTACCGGCTGGTTGCCCATATAGCCTTCCAGGTCGGTCATTATTTCTTCAACAAGGTTCTTTTTACCGGTTATACTATACAAAGGCTGATATCGTTCATTCTCATTAAATGAAATATCGGTGACATAGCCAAAGTATTTCTCCATTTCTTCAAAATGGCCAATGTGATTAAGCGACATTAAAACATAATAAGTATCGCGCAGCCAGCAATAGCGGTAATCCCAGTTACGCCCGCTGCCAGGCGATTCGGGCAAACTTGTAGTACTGGCGGCTATAATTGCCCCGGTATCCTCGTACTGGTGAATTTTCAAAGCCAGCGCTGAACGGATAACAAATGGTTGAAAATAAGTGGCTATGGATGAGTGTTTTATCCAGGTTCGCCAGTACCGGATAGTTTCGACCAGGAACCGTTCTGCCGTGCTTATCAAAGGGGCTTCCAGCGGCTCGCCATAGGTAAGTACCAGGTATTTGCTTTCATTTAATACAAATGGCTGTCCATCAAAAACATAGCTGATAGGGATGTTAGTTGTTAGCCGCATATTCTCATCACCACCTAAAAACTGGATATGATTGCTGCCCCGGTTAACACGCAGCGTTGTTTGCCCGTAATCAGATACAGGTTCGCATTTTACCACTATCTGCGGTGTACCATCCAGCGCCTCAATTTTACGGATCAGCATCAGCGCTTTGTAATACCGTTGGTGTTCATAAAATCGCGGGGCAAAATCGGTTACCCGGTATTTTGCGCCTTTAACAGTAGTTATTTCGGTGATCAGTACATTGGTATTTTCGAGGTAATATTGGTGAGAAGTATAATCATCAGTAGGTAAAATTGAAAATGAGCCGCCTTTTTTTTTATCAAGCAATCCGCCAAAAATAAAAGTACTATCAAAGCGGGGCCAGCATAGCCAATCGATATTTGTATTTTTATTTACATGCGCCAGGTAAGCGCAGTTTCCGATTATTCCGGTATTATAGGTATGTCTTTCCATGTTTAGGTATAACAAGGTTTTGTGTAATTAGTTTAGTTGATTAAGTTGGATTGAGTTGATTAGGTTAGATTAAGTTGCAATTATCAAAGATTTTATAACGAATATAAATCTTGTCGTAATTTTAAAGGCGCGAAACCAGTCAACTTAATCAATTAATAAACTATAATGTCTACGTAATTAATAGAATATTTTCATAAATCACTATTGATTGATAAAACAATCCGCTACCTTAGTACATTGTTTTAATAAATAAACATATTATACTATTTTAATAAATAAACATTTAATACTATGAGTTTACGACTGGGAGATTTAGCTCCAAATTTTAAGGCAAACACATCACAGGGAGAAATTGATTTTTACGAATTCCTGGGCGAGAGCTGGGGTGTACTTTTTTCACATCCTGCAGATTATACACCCGTTTGTACTACTGAATTAGGTAAAACTGCATCATTAAAAAGCGAATTTGATAAGCGTAATGTTAAGGTAGTAGCGCTAAGCGTTGATTCGGTTGAATCGCACAAAGGCTGGATCAATGATATTAATGAAACACAGGGTGTTGAAGTAAATTTCCCGATAATAGGGGATGAGAACCGCGAAATTGCGCTGGCTTATGATATGATCCACCCAAATGCCTCATTAACAGCTAC
>JAQBOS010000320.1 GCA_028287925.1 Mucilaginibacter sp.
AAGAACACCCCGACCTGGATATTATTTTAAGCGATATAAACATGCCGGTAATGGATGGCCTTACCCTGCTTAGTCGCTTGCCCGAAGCCAATCCCATGGTTAAAGCGGTTGTGGTATCGGCCTATGGCGATATGCAGAATATCCGCACCGCTATGAACCGCGGTGCATTTGACTTTGTTTGTAAGCCTGTTGACTTTGAGGACCTTGATCTTACCATGGAAAAAACCATAGTACATGTGAGGCAGCTACAGGCAACCATGAAGGCTATTAAGGAAAACAACATTCTTAAAATGTATGTGGACGAAAATGTGCTGAACTTTATGAACCATAAAGAGTTTGAAGGCAGCCTGATGAAGAACGAGCTGATTGACGCAACCGTTGTGTTTATTGATGTTTGCGGATTTACTGCCATCACCGAGCAGGTACCCGCCAATACAGTGGTAAACTTACTTAATGGTTTGTTTGATAACATTGTGAAAGAAATCCTTGCGCAGGGCGGCCACGTTGATAAATTTATGGGCGATGCCGTAATGGCGGTTTTCAGGGGAGATTACCACCTGGATAAAGCCATTGATGTGGCATTGGTTGTAAGGGAGCAGTTAAAAAATATGGAAGAGATAAAGCTGGGCGAAGTTTCGTATAAACCGGCGGTTTCCATAGGCATAAACTCCGGCGAGATGGTTTCAGGTAACATAGGCTCTGCATCATTAAAACGCCTGGATTATACAGTTATAGGCGATACTGTAAATTTATCGCAGCGCCTGCAATCTGCCGCCAAAGCCGGTCAGATCATTATTACCGAAGAGGTGTATCACAAAGCAAAAGAATCATTTAAATGTGAAAAAATTGGTGAGGTAACGCTAAAAAACAAAGCCAAACCGGTTACTATTTATGAGGTGTTGGAGTAAGGGGTTGATGTGCGGATGAAGGATGTGCAGATGTACGAATTTATTTATTGCGTAGTCAATCGGTAAAATCTCATCTGCTCAAATTTGCTATTGTTATTCCTTTATCCACTTACTTTTAAACCCTAATTTTTTTAAGCCTTTCTGAATATCCGGATTGTTCATAAACAGTTTCCAGATCAACCCGCTACGGTAGTTCTCAATCATTACCACTATAGGGCCCTGGTCAATGGCCAGGTGGGTTTTGGCATACCAGTTATGGGTTTCGCTAAAGCCGTCGGCAAAACCATATGGTCCCCAGATCTTATCGCCCATGTCATAGTAAAAATGTTTAAGCGCCTGCATGGAGTATTGCGGCGTATAAGGGAATGAGGATAAGGCCGCAGTTGGCTGGATCACACCCCGGTCATCCTGCGGGCAATGGGCCACATAGCCTTTAAAGCTATCACCGGCTGTAAGGCCCCAGCTGTTTTCACCATAGCCTTTGTAGTGTTTTGGGTTTTCAATGCAATAGGCCCGGTTTATGAGTGTATGGTTTTTGGTTTGCTCGGCATAATCAATCCCGTTATCATCCGTCAGGCCATTAGGATCAATCCCCATATAGGTATACTGCTCAAAAAACAGCGGACCGCCCATGTCAAAATTACCCAGCGGCAGCACATGCCCGAAATAGGACTTGCCATTCTTCCAGCTGGCACTCTTTACCCAGCTGTTTTCATATAGTTCTTTTGAAATGGGGTGTACTGATGATGAAGCAGCAATAATATAAGTGATCAGTGCTTCGTCATAGCCAAAAACCGGGAAGTTCATATCGAAATCATTATTAGGGCTCCAATGCCAATACAAGGTTTTATTCCCGTTATTGCTGTGCCAGTTCCAGTCGGCGGCATCCCACATTTGCTGTACCCGTTTCTGAAAATATCTTTCGGGCAATGTATTGCCTTTGAAATAAGCTTTTGCAGTAAGCAGGCCCATCATCAGGTAAGAGGTTTCAACAATATCCGCGCCATCATCAATCCTCCCGAATGGAATTGTTTTGCCGGTTGCCCCATTCATAAAGTGCGGGTAAATGCCATGATAGCAATCGGCTTTTATCAGAAAATCAACAATTTTTATCAGGCGATTTAAAGCGGTATCCCGGCCTATCCATCCCCGGTTAACAGCAACAACGGTAGATAAGATGCCCATACCTGTGCCGCCAATAGCACAAGCCTCGGGGCCAAAGGTTGATTTGCTGAGGTTTGGTTCATCATCAGCCTCATTAATGTAATCCCAGTAATATTGGCCCTTTACTGTGTTGTCCCGTTCCCTTGCCAGCCCGCTAACCGGGTGTGCAAAATGCCAGAAATACCTGAACGTTTGGCGCTGAACAATGTCAAGCAATGCCGAATCGGTAATATTTTTAACAATACCCACCGGGGCTATGGAAGTACCAGGTACGGATTTATGTACAACAGCTTTCTTTTGAGCAAACGTGGTTAAGGTAAATGACAGGCAGATGAGGGTGTATGCTAAGCCTTTTTTCATAAATGTATCTTAGGTTTTATCGGGAAAATTGGTTTTCTAAGTTAATACTTTCTTTCAAAAGCAGACCTTATTCCTTAAATCCCGACCCCAGCAATTCGTTTAACGTACTATCCAAAACTTTATCTTTAATATTTCTTGCCACAATTTTTCCCGATGGGTCTATCAATATGTTTGAAGGGATAAGAGTTATACCATAAAGCGTGGATGCTGCGTTTTTGTTTCCTTTAAGATCTGATACCTGGGTCCAGGTAAGGCCATCGTCTTTTATGGCTTTAAGCCATGCTTTTTTTGTATCTGGTTTATCCCATGAAACACCTAATATTGTAAAACCTTTGTCTTTATATTTTTTATAAGCAGCCAATACAAACGGATTTTCAGCCCTGCATGGCCCGCACCAGGACGCCCAAAAATCTATCAATACATATCTACCCCTGAAATCAGAAAGTTTAACCGATCTGCCATTTATATCCGGTTGTGTAAAATCTGTTGCCATAATCCCAATGGCCGATTTCATCGAAGCTTCGATATTAAGCCATAGGGTTTTACCAAACATGGTTTCTTTTACAGCAGGTGTTAATTCTTTATAGGCGTCCTCAATTTGTGGAACAAGGTTGGCATTGCGTGTTTTCATCAAGTCAAGCGTTATCAAACTAATATATGAACCGGGATGATCCTTAATAAATGCAAACTGCACAGGCTCCATTTCAGTAAATACCTTTTTAAAATTAGCCCTTAGCGCAGCAACCGTATTAATATCCTGTTGTTGCTCTGGCTTCAATGCGTCAAAATCATTATTGAGCTTTATAAACCTGCGTTGTAATGGCTTTAGCGCGGTGTTCAATGTTGTAAGATCATCGTTAGTTGGTGTTCCCGAAATTTTAGCGTTAAGAAGTGAATCGGGCGAGGTAAGTATGACATTGCCAGGCTCTATGTAAAAGTTGATAGCGTCATGCAGCCCCGCGGCTGTCATTGGGTTATCATTCCGGCAAACATACCCATACTCCCGGCCGGTAATTGTGCCTTTAAATGTAAATGTATGATTGATAACAACAATCGAGTCGCCATTGGTTTTGCCGTTAATCTTATACATCAGCCAAATCTTATCCCCGTCATTAAGACCGGGACCATCTCCTTTTATGGTAAATGATGATTGTGCCATAGCGGCAAAAGGGAACAATGTTGTGATCAATAATATCGCTATTTTCATTTACTGCAGCTACTGGA
>JAQBOS010000003.1 GCA_028287925.1 Mucilaginibacter sp.
TACATGAAAACAAGGCTTCCGATTAATAGGGCCGGATGTTTTCCGTGAAAGCTCACATAGATCCTCGCAATTACAACAATTAATACGAGGTAACTCCATACAGAGCAGAGGGTGCTCCATAAAAGCATTTGCTGTACTTTATGATCCAGTTGCTGAATTTTTGCTTTAAACTCATCATCCTTCAACACGTCGTCTTCTAAAATTAAGGAGATCTGCTTATTGATGGTTTTCGATTTTTCCATCTTTTGAATCCGCTATCCTTATGCCATAAAATACAGAGATTAAAAAACCTTTATTAAAACCTTTTAAATGAAGTTTTCCATGAATGAAATGAGAATTAGATCATGCAAATCAATTCATTTTGAATTGGTTGCCTGCTCAATATGAGATACTTGCAGCTTAAACTAAATGATCATTCTGCGCTGGTAACGAAAAATAAAAACTGCTGCCTTCACCAATGGCACTTTCAACCCATATAACGCCCTGTTGCGCTTCAATAAAATCTTTAGAAATGGCCAGGCCCAGGCCGGAACCTGATTTATTCTGCCCATCTGTAGGTACCTGGAAATAGCGTTCAAACAGCCGTTCCCGGTATTGTTCATCAATGCCTTTACCAAAATCCCTAACCGCAAAAACAACCTGGTTGTCCTTTTCGCGAAGCTCAATAATGACTTTAGATTTTTCACCGCTATACCTTAACGCATTGGAGAGAAAGTTAACCAATACCCAAGCGGTTTTTTCCATATCCACCTGTACTTTGGGAAGACTTGATGGTGCTTTTACCTGCAAACTGATCCCTTTTTGTTCTGCCTGGAACTTGACTGAGTTAAGCGCGTAGTTTACAATTTCCAAAGGATCTGAAAGCACGAAATTTAACTGGATATTACCTGTTTCAACCTGTGAGAGATCAAGCAACTCGCTAGTGATCTTCAGTAAACGGTCGCTGTCATCTTTTATATGTTCCACCAATTCCATTTGCTGCGCATTAACCGGGCCTATCCGATCGTCCTGCAACAGCTTCAAACTCATTTTAATGGAAGAAATCGGTGTTTTCAATTCGTGTGAAATGGTGGCAATAAAATTGGTTTTAGCCTCATCACGCTCTTTAAATTCAGTTATGTTACGGAGCATATAAACGCGTCCAACTGATTTGCTGCCAAAACTCACTGCATCTTCCGGCCTTGGGTCAAGGTTAGGGATTACAATTTCACGGCTATCCAACTGGAAGTATGACTCCTTACCATTCAGGGCAATCTTAAATGATTTTATGGTTTTGTTTTCAATGATCGATTTAAACAGGTCATTTGTTCCGGTAAATTTATTTACGTTTTGGCCCACCAGTTTCTTTTCTTTCAGATTTAAGATCTCTTCTGCTACCGTATTAATAAACAAGATCTCATCTTTTTCATTTAAGCCAATTATAGCATCCTGCATTTGCTCTATTATAGTATCAATCCGCTGTTTTTCAGATAATACCGTAGCCAGGTTACTATTTTCCCATTCTTTTAACCGGTCTGTCATTTCATTGAAGGCGGACGACACATCGGCAAACTCATCATTAGCGCTGAAATTTAGCCGCTGGTTATAATTTTTTTGACTGATCTCCCTGATCCCGTCTACCAGTTTCTTTAAAGGATCAGCTATAAATCCAGGGAAGTTGACACTAAAGCTGAAGAGCACAAGAAAGGTAAATGTCCCAACCAGGCCCAAAAGAACGGTCGCTTTATTTACCGAAGCCTGCGCGCGTTCATTTTTACGCACAATGGCTTTCATGTTTAATAATTCTATCTGCCTTAGCTGCGCCCTGGCATGGTATTGTGCGTTATCCAGTGCTGCAGCATTTGCTACACCAGGCGCCTGCAATATGTTAAATGCCTTTCTTAAGCCGGCAGTGGCCTCTGCCTCTCCCTTTTCTGTAATATTATGTTCCTGCAGCACCAACTGGCGGTCAAAATCCTTAATCGCTTTGTTATTTAACGGAAGCTTATTTTCATCGAGCACGGTCCGCATTTCGCGTGCAAAACTTAATGACTCATAATTATTTTTCAGGATCACCTTGGCGCTGTCTGATATTTCATGGATATAAAATATAGCCACAACCCCGAAAGAGAGAACGATCAGGAAAAGAAACCCGAATCCTAACCGTAATTTATTTTTGATTTTCATATTATTGATTTTTAATTTCTACCGGTCATGATAAAATAACCAGGTCGGTAGCTGTTTCCGCTATTTTCTTTAATAACTCATTAAACACTGCTGTCCTCAAAATAACCTGGAACAGGCTCAGGTGAGGTTTGCCAATACAAATAGTTGTTACTTCCCGTTCTTCCGCAATGCTCATTATAGTTTGAGTAACATTATCACTTTTTATTTTCACCACCTCGCCCCCAAGCTCTGTAGCCAGTTTAAAATTATTGATGAGGTGACGTTGCTTGTCGAGCTTGATGCGATTGCCACTTTCGCTGCTGCTTTGCACATATAAAACTATCCAGGGTGATCGGTAATAAGATGCCAGGCGCGCCGTTTTCCTGATCACAACCTTTGCCGTTTCCGCATTGGATGAGATACAGGCAAGAAACTTTTCAGGTCGCAATTTGATCTGTTTGGGGATCTCAATATCTATCTTCCGTTCAACATGGTGCGCCACTTCTTTCAGGGCAAGCTCCCTTAATTGCAGGATCTTATCGGGCTGGAAGAAATTTTGTAAGGCAATATCCACTTTACTTTTGTCATAGATCTTCCCTTCCTTCAACCGGTCGATGAGCTCATCAGCAGTAAGGTCAATATTGACAATTTCGTCCGTCAGCTCCAGCACTTTGTCGGGAATGCGCTCGGTAATGGGGATCCCGGTAATCTCTTCAATCTCCTGGTTCATGCTCTCCAGGTGCTGAATATTAACAGCTGAAATAACACTTATACCTGCTTCCAAAATATCCAGCACATCCTGCCAGCGTTTACCGTTCTTGCTGCCTTCCACATTAGTGTGTGCCAGTTCATCAACAATAACAACCTCAGGGTGGCGGTTCAAAATGGCCGGCAGGTCCATTTCTTCCATTTCTTTCCCTTTATAGAAGATCTTTCTTCGCGGGATAACGGGCAAACCGGCTAATAAACTATGTGTTTCGGCACGATTGTGCGTTTCTATATAGCCAATTTGTATATCGATACCGTTACGTAAAAGCGCATGGGCCTCCTGCAGCATCCGGTAGGTTTTACCCACCCCGGCGCTCATGCCGATATAGATCTTAAACTTCCCCCGCCGTGATTTTTTTACCAGTTCGATAAAAGTTTTAACCTCATCATTCTTTTCTTCCGTTTTCATCGTAATTAAAATGAAACTGCTAAGCTGGTTGTAACTAATGGATTATTTGCAACATAAACATTGTCTTTCAAAAATATTTTGTCTTTACTATTATAGGTCTTTCCTTCTAACCTTATTACGACATTTGGAAAGGGTATGTAATCCACATTTAATGAATAACCCGTTGTATTAAAACCATCAGGCGTTTGGGTATTAATAAAAATTCCATGCTGATCTTTATAATACTCAATCCTGCCTGCAACAGCCCATTGCTTATCCAATAAATAACGGGCTATAAATACCGGGGCAATAATGTTATTTGTTCCTGCTGCGGCATGTACTTTTTGCTGCGTGCCATAATCTATACCCGCAGTAATACCAAATTTAGGTGTTAGTTGTATAATTGCGTAAAGATCATGGTAAAATCGTTTTACACTGGTAGAATCGGGGCCTTCGGTACCCAGATAATTGCTGTAATTCAGCGTAAAATTTGCTGATGGCTTCCAGGTCAATTGTACACCGCCGGCAAGGCTATTATTTGCATCCTGCCGCTGGATCCGCTGCCAGCCATTTAAAAATAAAGCAGCCGCGGTAAACTTTCCATCAGCGGTGTTATAGGTGATTTTAGCGCCTGATTCATAATAAGGCGTATTATCTGAAACTATCCCACGGGTAAGTACCCAGCAGTCTTTTCCAACTGCGCTTTCAAAGCCAATATGCGATGAAAAAACACCTGCATCCAGCCACAGATCAGCTTTTTTTGAAAGCTTGATCCCGGCATTGGCTTCATAAATATTTTTTAATACGCCAGGTTCGGCAGCCAGGTTTGCGTTTGTATATGTTCCGGCCATTAAAGCAAAATTGGCGCGGATATTATCATTTGAATAAGCGGCTTTTATAAACCCAAGGTTAAGGGTTACTTCGTTTGTACGATTGTAGGAATATACAAATGATGGCCTGTTATGATCTGCCGGCTTGTTAAAATCGTAACTGTAGTATAGTTCCGCATAGCCGCTTATGGTAAGCTTTGCGGTATGCGAAGTATCCTGTGCTTTAACTATTGCCATTGTTAAAAACAGGATAATTATTAATATAATTCTTCTCATTGTTTAGTTAACATAAAGCAGAAAGCCGGCCATAAGGTTAAATAGCCGGCTTTCTACCGTAGACAGGTTATTTCAGTTGGTCAAGCGCTACGTTTAATTTTAGCACATTAACTTTCGGTGGACCAAATAAGCCTAACAAAGGCGCTTCAATATGGCTATCAACCAATGCGGCAACTTTTTGCTCATCAAGCTTTCTGAATTTCGCAACCCTTTTTACCTGTATTTTTGCAGCTTCGGGCGATATGTCCGGATCCAGCCCGCTGCCGGATGCGGTAACCAGATCAGCAGAGATCTCGCTGCGTTTAAGATAAGGGTGATATTTTAAAAGTGTGTCAATCCGGTTGGAAACGTCCTTCAGGTAATCCGGGTTGCTTGGCCCTTTATTTGAGCCGCCGGATCCGGCTGCATTATAAGCCACAGCTGATGGCCTGCCCCAAAAATATTGGGGTTTAGTGAAGCTTTGCCCTACATTGGCATAGCCAACCACCTTGCCATTTACCACTACTGTTTCTCCGTTGCCGGCGCCTTTTGAAAGCTTCCCGGCCAGCATGATAGAAACCGGGTAGATAACACATAATACTATAGTAAGTACGATGGTGATCCTTATTGATGGAATAATATACTTTTTCATTTTCTTTAATATTAAATGATGTGTGCAACAATCAGATCAATTAGCTTGATCCCAATAAATGGTGCGATAACACCGCCAACACCATAGATCATCAAATTGCGGCGTAATAGTGCGCTTGCTCCTATCGGCTTGTATTCAACACCTCTGAGCGCAAGCGGGATCAGCATAGGAATAATGATGGCGTTAAATATAACCGCCGACAAAATTGCCGATTCAGGACTGTGCAGCCCCATAATATTGATGCTCTGCAAGGCAGGGATAGAAGCCATAAACAAAGCAGGCACAATGGCAAAATATTTGGCCACATCGTTTGCTATGGAGAAGGTGGTAAGCGTTCCACGGGTGATCAGCAATTGCTTACCAATCTCAACGATCTCTATCAGTTTGGTTGGGTCATTATCCAAATCCACCATGTTACCGGCTTCTTTTGCTGCCTGGGTACCGCTGTTCATAGCAACGCCCACATCGGCTTGTGCAAGGGCCGGGGCATCATTGGTACCGTCACCCATCATGGCTACCAGTTTACCACTGTTTTGTTCCAGCTTAATGTAGTTCATCTTATCCTCGGGCTTAGCTTCGGCTATATAATCGTCCACACCAGCCTTTTCGGCAATGAATTTGGCGGTTAAAGGGTTATCACCGGTAACCATTACTGTTTTAACACCCATTTTACGCAGGCGTTCAAAACGTTCAGAGATCCCGGTTTTGATGATATCCTGCAATTCAACTACACCCAGGATCTTTTCATTTTGCGAAACAACCAGCGGAGTACCACCGTTTGATGCAATGATCTTTACCCGTTCATCTACTTCTTGCGGGAAAGGATTCCCTGCTTTTAGTGCTATATTTTTGATGGAATCTGCAGCTCCTTTACGAATACGTAAACCGTCAGGAGTATTAATCCCGCTTGACCGTGTTTCGGCTGTAAATTTTACAAATTCAGAATTTGGAGGGGCAACAGGTAATTTAAAATGACCGGCTGCCAACTCCACGATGGATTTACCTTCGGGTGTTTCATCTGCCAATGATCCCAACACGCAGGCTGTTATTAAATCATCCGGAGCTATGCCCGAAGCGGGCCAAAAGTGGGTAGCCTTACGATTGCCTATAGTAATAGTGCCTGTTTTGTCAAGTAAAAGCACATCAATATCACCTGCTGTTTCAACCGCCTTGCCTGATTTAGTGATCACATTAGCTCTTAATGCTCTGTCCATACCAGCAATCCCGATGGCTGATAAAAGGCCACCGATGGTGGTTGGGATCAAACATACAAACAGGGAGATCAAGGCTGCTATAGTAATAGGCGTATTTGCATAATTTGCAAACGGCTGCAGTGTAACGCAAACAATAATGAATATCAGCGTAAAGCTGGCAAGCAAAATGGTCAGGGCGATCTCATTTGGTGTTTTCTGACGCGATGCGCCCTCAACCAAAGCAATCATCTTATCCAAAAAGCTTTCACCCGGTTGGGTGGATACCATTACTCTTATCTCGTCCGACAATACCTTGGTACCGCCTGTTACGGATGATTTATCACCTCCTGACTCGCGGATCACCGGCGCTGATTCGCCTGTTATAGCCGATTCATCTATAGTGGCTATCCCCTCAATGATCTCACCATCGGTTGGGATTGTGTCGCCTGTTTCACAGGTAAAGACATCGCCTTTACGCAAATCGCTCGATGATTTCAGTACGATGGTACCATCTTCCATAACAACCTTTGCAGGAGTTTCCTGGCGGGTTTTACGTAAGCTGTCGGCCTGTGCCTTACCGCGAGCCTCGGCAATTGCCTCGGCAAAATTGGCAAATAGTACGGTTAAAAGCAGGATAAAAAATATGGACAAGTTATATCCGAAAGATCCCTGGTCGTGGTGCGAAAAGCTGTATGCGCTTACCACCAGCATAACCAATGTGCCTACCTCCACGGTAAACATTACCGGGTTGTGGATCATTACCCGGGGATCCAGCTTTATGAACGATTGTTTTAAAGCTGTCTGTACCTGGGCAGGTTCAAATAATTTATTAGATTGATTTTTCATTGTTCTGTTTATCTTTTAATAAGCATGGAGAAATGTTCTGCCAGCGGGCCGAGGGCAAGCGCAGGGAAATAAGACAGGGCATTCAATACAATAATTACCGCGAAAGTCATTACCCCAAAAGTGAGGGTATCGGTTTTTAAAGTACCGGCAGACTCTGGAATGAATTTCTTTTGTGCAAGCAATCCGGCAATCGCTACGGGGCCAATTATTGGCAAAAAGCGACCAAATAGCATAACAACCCCGGTTGTAACGTTCCAGAATATGTTGCCATCTCCCAAACCTTCAAACCCTGAACCATTGTTGGCATTGGATGAAGTATACTCGTACAACATCTCCGAAAAGCCATGGTATTTAGGGTTATTGAGCCAGGTGGAAGGCTTTACTGCCCAATCGATATTAGGGTGAACGGTAACTATATAGCTGGCAAGCGCAGTTCCCGTCATGATAAGGAAAGGGCTCAGCAGCGTTATCAGCGCAGCAATTTTTACTTCTCTTGCCTCTACTTTATGCCCAAGGAATTCCGGGGTTCGACCAACCATAAGGCCGGAGATGAAGACCGCAATTATTACATATATAAAATAATTTAACAAACCTACACCGCAACCGCCGAAGAAGCCGTTGATCATCATGGCCAGCAATTGCCATAAACCGGTAAGGGCCATGGTGCTGTCATGCATCCCGTTAACAGAGCCTGTTGAAGTAACTGTAGTCAAAGTGCTCCAATATGCAGTTGCTGCCGGCCCAAAACGCACCTCTTTACCTTCCATGGCGCCAGTTGCCTGACTTACACCCATTTTGGCAATCAGCGGGTTCCCGCCAAGCTCACTACTTATGGTAGGTAACATCAGCATCATCACACCAAACATCATCACACCAAAAAACACCCAGGCTAACTTCTTACGGCGTATAAAATAACCGAAAGCCAGGATCATTGCCACCGGGATAATAAACTGGGAAATGATCTCAGTCATGTTGGTCAGGTAATTCGGATTTTCCAGCGGATGGGCCGAGTTGGCGCCAAACCAGCCACCGCCATTTGTACCTAAGTGTTTAATGGCTATCATTTGTGCAGCTGGTCCGCGCGACATGTTTACCGTATCGCCCTGTAAGGAAATAAATTTATCCTTACCGGCATAGCTGCTTGGGGTACCATTAAAGGTTAGTATTAAAGACACAACTATAGATAAAGGCAGCAGCAAACGGGTAATGGATTTTAAAAAGAAATTCCAAAAGTTACCCAGGTCTGTAGCGGTTTTATCCCTGAAGGCTTTAAATACAGCCACAGCACATGCAATACCAGTTGCCGCACTCACAAAATGTAAAAACATAAAGATGAAGTGTTGGGTAAGATAAGTAGCGCCACTCTCGCCTGAATAGTGCTGCAGGTTACAGTTCACCACAAAGCTGATGATCGTGTTAAAAGCAGTATCGGCTGATTGCCCTGCATTGCCGTCAGGATTGAGTGGTAATTTATCCTGGTACATCAAAACAAAAAAGCCATAAACGATCCATAAACTATTGATGGTCATCATGGCTTTGAGAAACTGTTTCCAGTTCATCGGCTCATTAGGGTTAATACCGGATAGTTTAAAAATGCCTTTTTCTATGGGCTTCAAAAAATCCGTCCATGTTTTTTCCCCGGCAAACATTCTGGCCAGGTACTTGCCCAGTGGTATTGCGATCAGCAGCGTGATGGCAAAGGAGGCAATAATTCCAAGTAATTCAGTGTTCATTGTCTTTTACAATTAAAATTTTTCGGGTTTGAGCAGCACATATATCATGTATATGAAAACTGCAATTGCTACGATGAATAGGGCTAACATAACTTTTAGATTTTTTCGAAATAGTCAATGGATTTAAAAATGAGCCAACAGCCAATTAGCAGGGCGATGAAAAGAATGATAGTGTTCATAGTCTTATAGTTTTACTGACATTGGCAAAGGATATACCACCAATTTGAATTATTTATTCAAGTTACTTATTATCAGTTAATTAATATAGTATAAATTACAGAAAAATTGAAAGTACAGGTAAAATAACCTATCAAAATGATAGGGTTTATTATCAAAAAATATACTGGGCGTTATAATTTCCGGGTGTTTCGGTTTGGCGGCGTGCCGTGAGGACATGGGCCAGAGGAATAAAAATCAACCCACAAAAAACCCCGCAAAGCGGGGCTTTTCTCGAACAGGGTAGTTCAATTATATAGTCAATTGTAGTAAATTATTAATTAAAGGTTGGCATGGGCCATTGCTCCATTTTGCTGAAAATAAAGGTACTTGAGCTTATATTGATTTGATAGCTTATCATAAGCTATCAGGTCAGCATCCTGTTTAAAATTATTTTGAATACTGTATCTGAACCCGGTTTGTGTGGGAAAGCTGTTCCAAAGATTTTCAATAGTTAATTTTTGTACCGGTTGCGCTAAATTTACGCTGTAGAAATAAGTTTCTACCGGCAAATATCCTTTTCCCTGCTGGGTTAGCTTATCTTTTTTATAAAGCGTAAAGCCGGCAGTATCCAATATGCTATAAGCCTCATTGTGAAAGAAGCGAAAATCCTGGTTGTGCATTCTGTATCCGAATATTTCACTTTTAGCCAGCGTCAACTTTTTGCCCTGATAAACAAGGTTAATGTTTTTTCCATCCAGGAATTCGTTGAGCTGCATTTTATCGGTTGGTGATAATGTATAAGTTAATTTGTTTAATTTGTAATCCTGTTCAGTCAAATAGATCCCATTAGATCCAGTTGAAGATTGTGCCTGTAAACGCAGTGCTGATAAACTTATTATTGCTATTGCAGTAAGTGTTTTAATTGAATTTTTCATTTTATATTTATTTAAGTATGCGGGGGTATAAATTTTGCCTGTTTTAATAAAAGCCGGGCGGCAAAACCCGGCTCTTTTATTCAACCTTAACTTACCTAAACAATGAAGGGTAAGTTAGTGCTGTACTTAGTTGCTATCTTTATTTACCTGATATAGGTGAGTATATGCCATTGAAGTGCCACATCGGGAATAACATTGAAAATATCAGTTAAATAATTGAAAATCAATTATTTAATTTCAATTATAGACCTGCTATTTTTTCATTTTTACTCATTATGATAAAGGCTTTTTATCATAATGAGTAAGCATTTATTACTTCACATTTTTCATAAAAAAAGCCGCAGGCAATCTTTCAATCTTCCTGCAGCTTAATTTTTTTTTCATCCTGAACGAAGTGAAGGATCTTATCCGGCTGATGAGTCGCCGTCGTACTTGTCCTGCTTGCATGTCAGTTGAAGAAGATTCTTCGCTATCGCTCAGAATGACAAACTTGCCTTAAATCATCCCTTTAAAAGCGAACCAGCAATGCGCCTATAAACCGCGTTTCAGACGGCACCAGGTCCGGTGTAAAATCTGCTGGTACCGGGGTGGTGTTATATCCGTCAGGAGAGGTTACGCCGCCATGGCCTGCAAAATATGGCACACTTGCATGTCTGTGCACCACTTCCAAACGGAAGGTTAAATAATCATTTGGCATAATGTCAAATGTTGTTGAGTAATCATATCCGTGAAACTGGTCGCCTGGGTTTGCTGTAAACGGATGTGAGCCTGTTGCACCTGTGTTAATTGCCGGGATAGGATTAGCATCTCCGGTTGGATACAATACCAGGTAACGTCCCGGATTATTGATCACGCCGCCGCCAATTGTCCAGCCGTAATGGCCCTTACCAAATACTACGCGGTTATATACCATGCCGCTTGCAAAATATTGAGCCGGTCCCTTAACCGGGTCGGCATGAAAACCATTTACACCGTCGCCTTTTTCAAAACCAATATCCCCGGTTAATGAAAATGCCATGCTGTTTATAAAGCTGTTTTTGTTGGTGCTTTTAAAATAGCGCACTTCAATGCTATTATCCGAGTGGAAACGTTTTCTTCCCGGTTTATCCTGTGTATCGGCTCCATAGTAGGTATTTGTTAAAGCCTGGAACCATTCAACCGGACGCCATAAAATCTGGCCGCCTATTCCCGGCTGGCTGTTAAACATACCATACGATTGCCAGCCGTTTATTAACCAGGGCTCAATCTTAAGCTTATCAGAAACGAAGATCTGCACCCTTATCCCGTTAAAGAACCAGGGCGTATTATCTGAAGTAAATGACGGCTGGTAAGCCCAGTTCTCGGCATTATAATAGGAGAACAAACCAACGTATGACATAAAGATCCCTGCGTCAACGTTAATACCATGCAGCACATTAAAGTGATACCCGGCGTTGGCTTCGCTCAAATAACGGTAAGCAGTAGCGAGGTCATATTGTCCGCGCGTAACGCTAAAATCATTACGCGGAACTACAGTAGCGCGGGTGCCGAATTGGGTGAGGATAGTTGCGCGAACGTTATCATAATGAAAATCGCCTCCAAATGCTGCAGTTGAAATTTCAAACTCATGGTCGCGGGCCAGTGCGGTTGATCCTACAACCGTATGGTCAATGGGGTTATTGTTTGATGCGGTGTAGTTAACGTCCAGCAAAATACGGCCGGTAAAATATTTTGAATCCAACAGGGCGCTGTGCCTGCGGTCGTTCCCATTTAGCCAGGTAAAATCACCAAATGCAAATGGTTCGCTTACAGCCTTAACAGTATCTTTTTTTACCGCAGTATCGGCTTTTATAAATGATGGAACCTTAACCTCCTGATTTTTGTTGGAGGCAAGAACAGGCTGACTTTGGGAGTATGCGTAAGTTAGCGATACCCCTAAAGTAATTGACAATAAAACTTTTTTCATTTTTAAATAATTTGGATGTTAATTTATCCGGAACAGCAGTATTTAGCTGATCCCGGATATGTTTTTTGGATTAAAATCAGATGATCCTGATCCGTGCCAGTAAAGGCAATCGGTATTCCAGCTTTTATTTTATTTTTATAAGTAAATGTTTATCAATTGATTATAAAAAAAAGAACCGGCTATATTAGGCCGGTTCGTAAAAAGATTCTCATTTCGTTCAGGTCATTTTCTCAAAATGATCAATTTAAAAGGAGGTGGTATTCTTCAATCTTTCGGTACAGGGTAGCAAGGCCAATCCCCAGGATCCTTGCGGCTTCTGTTTTATTTCCTTTTGCATATTTTAAGATCCGGTTGATGTGGTGTTTCTCCACGCTATCCAGGTCAAGCGCCATAAGGTCATAGTAGCCGCCATTGTGAAATTCATAAGGCAATAGCTTAGGTGTCAGGACTGGTTCGTCCATCAAAATGATCACCCGCTCAATCACATTTTTTAATTCCCTGATATTTCCATTCCATTTATGCTGATTCAAAAGCTTGAAAAAGCGCTCATCAACCTCAGGCACTTTCTTTTTTACTTTCCCCGCATAAATTTTTATAAAGTGATGGGCAAGTGTTTCTATATCCCCGGTTCTTTCTCTTAGCGGTGGTAAAACAATTGAAAACCCTGATAAACGATAATACAGGTCAAGGCGAAAGTGATTTTCTTCTGCTTCTTTTTGCAGGTCGCGGTTGGTTGCCGCAATCAGGCGAATATCAACTTTGGTCATTTTTGTTTCACCAACTTTTATAAAGGTGCCGTTTTCCAATACCCTTAAAAGTTTAGCCTGCAAATCAAGGCTCATTTCTCCTAATTCATCCAAAAAAATGGTGCCTCCGCTGGCCTCCTCGAACAGGCCTTTTTTATCTTTTAAAGCGCCTGTAAAAGCCCCGGCTTTATAGCCAAATAATTCACTCTCCAGCAGTTCTTTGCTGAACGCACTGCAGTTAACGGCCACAAATGGTTTATCTTTTCTTAAACTTTCCTGATGAATAGCTTCCGCAAAAACCTCCTTTCCGGTGCCGGTTTCACCAAGCAAGAGCACGGTAGCATCAGTTTTGGATACCTTTTTAGCCAGCTCAACGGCTTCTATTATTGCCGGGGACTGACCTAAAACTATCGGGAACCCCTTTTGTTCTTCAATCTGCTGCTCCAGCCTATTTAACCGGAATTGCAGATTAGCCTTATCAAGCGCCTTACTGACCAGGGGGATAATTTTTTCGTTATCGTCGCCTTTTGTTAAATAGTCAAAGGCGCCGTTCTTAATCGCCAAAACGCCATCGCTTATTGAACCAAATGCTGTAAGGTTAATTATCTCAATATAAGGTTTGATCTGTTTTATTTTCTTTACAAGCTCCACACCATTGGCATCAGGCAGCTTAACGTCGCTTAATACAACCCTGATATCCTCCTGCTCTATCATGCGGATGCCGCCTTTTGCATTAGCTGCCTGTAAAACATGGTAGCCCTCCATTTCAAGGATGCGTGCAAGCAAAGCGCTGAGTTTAACCTCATCGTCAATTATTAATATGTTTGATTTCATTTTTGTACTTATTTGGATTATTGATCAGCATCAGCGGGAGGGCATCCAGCAGTTTGATATATAAATTGATGCCATTCTTTATTTCCTCCAGGAAGATGTACTCATCGGAAGAATGCGACCGCGCAGAATCGCCAGGCCCGATCTTTACAGAAGGGATTGACAGCCACGCCTGGTCTGATGTAGTTGGCGAACTATAGGTTTTACATCCTATAGCTATTCCTGTTTTTACTATCGGGTGATCAAAAGGCACAGATGACGCACCCAACGAACCCGGCCGTACGCTGAGCTCAGCCGACACGGCATTTTTTATCGTATTTAATATATACTCCTGCGTATAGGTATCGTCATTGCGAATATCCACGGTAAATTCACATTTACCCGGCACGATATTATGCTGCATTCCTGCCCTTATAGTTGTAACCGTCATTTTTACCGGATTTAAGCCTTCCAGCTGTTGAGGGAACTGGTAGTTTCTGAACCATTCAAGGTCCTTCATGCATTTGTAGATAGCATTCTCCCCCTCTTCTCTTGCCGCATGCCCGGAACGCCCGGTACTGATGCAATCAATAACCAAATTTCCTTTTTCAGCCACGGCCATCTGTAAAAGTGTAGGCTCACCTACAATAGCCAGTTCCAGTTTACCCAATAAAGGCAAAATTGACTTGATCCCGTTCTGTCCTGAATTTTCTTCTTCTGCGGTTAGGGCCAAACAAATATTGAATCCCAGGCCCTGGTAGCTATAAAAGTGCAAAAAAGTGGCAACTAACGATACCAGGCATCCCCCGGCATCATTGCTGCCCAATCCATATAAACGCCCGCCTATGATCTCCGGGCAAAAAGGATCATTGGTATAGCCGTCGTTCGGTTTAACCGTATCAATATGAGAATTCAGCAAAATTGTTGGCTTTGACGGATCATAAAACTTATTATAACTCCATAAATTATTCCCTTTTCGCTTACACTTTATCGAATAGCTTGCCAGGTATTCCTGGATCAGGTCCGCTGCTTCTGTTTCTAGTCCGCTGAATGAAGGTGTTTTAATAAGCCTTTGCAATAAGGAAACCGACTCACTGAATAGCAGGTTGCTTAATGGCATTCTTTCGCGAACCGTTGAAAGTTCTCTTGCTTTGAAATTTTTAATCATCATAATTTTTCAGTTTAATTTTGGATCAAACATCATTGCGGTGCAAAGACAATTGCACCTGTTCTTACTTTGCAAAACATCATAGTTTACGCAGCTTTTACAGCCATCCCAAAAAGTCGGCTCCTGTGCAATCTCGGCATAGGTAACCGGCTCAAAACCCAGGCGGGTATTCAGCTTCATGATAGCTGAACCGGAGGTGATGCTGAACACTTTTGCCAGGGGATACCTGCTTCTTGACAGCTCAAATATTTGCGTTTTGATAAGGGAGGCTACCCCCTGGTTGCGGTGATCAGGAGATACGATCAGGCCGCTGTTAGAGACAAACCTTTCATTGTCCCAGGTTTCAATATAGGAGAAACCCACCCATTCGCCACTTTCTGTAACGGCTACAATAGCCTTCCCGGCGTCAATTTTTTCTATTATAGCGGCTGCCGATCTTTTGGATATTCCGGAGCCCCGTACAATAGCGGAACTTTCCATTTCATGAATAATTTGGTCAGCAAAAACCACATCAGCGGGTATTGCCGACCTTATAATAATTCGTTCATCTTCCATTTCTTTTAGTTTATTTCAGTTAAAGCCTTGAAAGTTTTTTAACTGTAAATATTCATATACCAAAAGAATGCCTATTGTACCAGGCTATCCGGAATTGGGCTTTTAAAGCATTTAAATGCAGTTTTTATTCATTTGCGGATTATTAACGCATAAAAAAAACCTCTCAAAATGAAAGGCTTTTTTCCCGAATTTATCTGTTTAGAGAATTAATGAACTGAGTGATGATCCAAAGTGCTGCCTGTAAAATGTTCCAGGTAGCCATTCTCATTTACCGACAGGTTGCTAATGGCTTTTACAGTTACCGGTTTTTTCTTTTTCGGGCCGATTAATGGGAGTACTATAATAGCTAATAAGGCGCTTACTTTTAGTACGATATAAAATGCTGTCATTATAAAATGTTTAAATATATTTATGAAAATTGACTTCTGAGATCTCATTAGCCATGAACATGCCACGGTTTAATAAATTCCAATTATCTTCATCTATAAGATAAAAACGCAGTTTATTTTTTAATAAGAGGATTGTCTATTTTTTTAAACCTTTCATTTTGACGGTATGGAATTATCAAAATGATAGTATTGTGATTATAGTTAATAAACAAACTCCCTTGTTATTTAATTATGATTTATAATTTCCGGCATCTTACCTGTTTAATATCCTCCGGTAATTGAATTGTCCAATCTATACAGGGTATTTTATCATAACAGGAATAAACCTCTCAAATTGATCGGTTTTTTTCAGAAATTAAAGGTTAGGAATAAGCTTATTATACTTAAAAGCCCTCATTACGGGGCCATTATCAATCAGGGCACTTTTTTTGTTAAATGATAAATAAACACATTCAAATGCCTGCTGATAGTTTTGGTTTTATCCTGATCTTCCTGGTTACACTCATCCTGGCCATCCCGCTTGGGGCTTACATGAAAAAAGTTTACAATGGCGACCCCGGCCCTCTTGATTTTATACATCCGCTTGAAAAATGGATCTTTAAAATATGCCGCATTGATCCTGAAAGATCAATGGACTGGAAACAATATTTGCTGGCGTTATTAACCATTCAGTTGGTGTGGATCCTTCCTGCATTCATTATCCTGATATTTCAGGGAAAGCTTTTTCTCAATCCTGCTCATATCCCGGGGATGGAGTGGTCATTGGCTTTAAATTCAGTTATAAGCTTTTTAACCAGCACCAATCTTCAGCATTATTCGGGTGAAACCGGCGCCAGTTATCTTTCGCAAACGGGGGTATTTACATTTCTTCAATTTGTTAGCGCTGCCACAAGCCTTGCCGCCGGTGTAGCCATTGTAAGAGGTTTGGCTGCCAGCCCAGGTACCGGGATTGGTAATTTTTTTAATGATTTTCTGAAATCGTGCACACGCATATTGTTACCGCTAAGTGTTGTTGTAGCTATAATTTTTATGTTTGGCGGGATGCCCATGACCTTTAAGGGGCCCAAAAAAATCACCACTTTACAGGGTGATCCGGTTAACGTAGCCACAGGTCCTGTTGCTTCTATGGTCCCGATAAAAGAGCTGGGTTCAAATGGAGGCGGGTTTTTTGGTGCTAATGACGCACATCCTTTTGAGAATCCCGGGTTTGCCACGTTTATAGTGCATTTTATTATTGTACTGTTATTACCAATGGCGTTTGTGTTTTTTATAGGTTATTATCTTAAGCGAAAAAAATTCGCATGGATGCTTTTTTCGGTCATGACTGCAGGCTTGCTATTGCTTACTATCCCGATTGTCAAATCAGAGGCAGGCGGCAATCCAAAGGTAACCGCTATGGGCGTAAACCGATCGGTGGGTAATATGGAGGGTAAGGAAGTTCGTTTCGGTGTTAACTATTCCGCGTTCTATGCGGCCGAAAATGTGGCTATCCCGGCTGGTACGGTTGCGTCGGTACATGACAGTTATATGCCAATATCTTCTGTAGCCATGTTAGTAGGTATGCAGGTCGACGCTTTTTTTGGCGGCTTGGGAACCGGCTGGATCAATATGCTGATGTACCTGGTAATTGCTGTATTTATCGGCACGCTGATGATAGGCAGATCGCCGGAGTTGTTTGGAAAAAAAATTAGTACTGAGGAAATGCAGGTGGCCGTAGGGGTAAGTGTATTACAACTATTTGTTCCGGTGGCCCTTGCCGCAATAGCTTGCTTTGTTTATGTTAATAAAAGTGGGGGCGGCGATACACTGGGCTGGCTAAGTAATAAGGGTCCGCACGGCTTTACTACCATGCTGTATGAGTTTATTTCCTCGGTGGCCGGTAACGGGTCTAATTTTGGCGGCCTGGGTAATAATACAACCTTCTGGAATCTTACCACGGCTTTCGCTATGTTAACCGGGCGCTTTGTACCCATCATCGGGGGTTTGGTGATAGTTGGGTTAATGAAACAGAAAAAATTCATTCCTGCATCTTCAGGAACATTACAAACCGATTCAGCAACCTTCGGCGTTTTGCTTTTCGCCATTATTCTTATACTAAGTGTTTTATCGCTATTTGTTATTTTTATGGCGGGGCCTATAGCCGAATATTTTTCTCTGCATTAATCAGAAAAAGAGTAATAGTAAAATGCCTTAGATTTATCGGCCGCAATTAATCTTTTGATAATTTTAATTGCCTTAATTTGCTCAACACATTCACAATAATTTTCACGATCAATGAAATCACTTACAGATATAAAAGACCTTATTTTAAAAGGAGATCTGAAAAAATTATTTAGTAAAGATTCAAAAGAAAAATTTCATCCTTCGGAAATAGCTACACTGCTAAATTCGGTATCGCTCAGCGAAGCCCGCGGAATATTTGATTCTTTTGTTGAAGAAAGGCAGGTTAACGTTTTTCCTTTCCTGGGGCCTTATCTGCAAAACCAGTTGATCAAAAATGCATCGGTTCAACAAAAGAGTTATATCCTAAATCACTTGAGTTCAGTTGATCGTTATGCCTTTTTAATGAGCTTAAAGGGCGTCCAGCGGTCGGCTTTGCTGGTTCATTTGGACGAACATAACAGAAAAGCTACCGAAATAATGTTAGGTTACTCTCCGCAAAGCGTAGGTAAATTATTAAATACCAAATTCGTTACCCTTAGAAAAGAAATGACGATTGCCCAGGCCATCGATTATTTACAAAAGAACCAGCCCGATTCAGATAGCGCGAATGTATTATATGTAGTAGATGAAAAAGGGGAATTGATTGATGATATCCCGGTAAGGAGATTGGTCTTAAACGATTCCAAAAAACGAATTGAAGATATAATGGATCATCAGTTTATCTGCCTCCAGGTTAATGATCCGATAGGTGAAGCCATAGGTAAATTTGAACAATATGACCGAAACGTTTTACCCGTAGTTACTGCTGAAAACCAGCTTTTAGGGATCGTAACCATTGATGATATCATAGATGCCGCCCAACAACGTGATACCAGGGAAATGCAGAAATTCGGGGGTGTTGAATCCCTGGAATACCCTTATGTAAAAACACCTTTATTTTCCCTGATCAGGAAACGTGCGGGGTGGTTAATTATCCTCTTTCTAAGCGAGATGCTTACCGCCACAGCAATGGGACACTTTGAAAAAGAGATAGAATTAGCAGTTGTCCTGGCCTTGTTTGTTCCATTGGTAATTTCGAGCGGCGGTAATTGCGGCTCACAAGCGGCCACATTAATTATCCGCGCAATGGCCGTGCGTGAACTTACTGTGAGGGATTGGTGGTATGTGATGAAAAAGGAGTTGTTTTCGGGATTAATTTTAGGAATAATTTTAGGCAGCATCGGGTTTTTGCGGATTATAACATGGCAGTATTTGCACTGGTACGATTACGGCGCTAAATTTTTACTAATGGGAAGCACCATTTTCTTTTCGTTGATCGGCATTGTGATGTGGGGAACCTTAAGCGGTTCAATGATCCCGATATTACTTAAACGGCTTAAATTCGACCCGGCTACTTCCTCAGCACCTTTTGTAGCTACCCTTGTTGATGTAACCGGGCTAATTATCTATTTCAGTATTGCCTCTATCATTTATTTAAAATAACACTGTATTTATATAACGTTCCCTCCCCTGTTGTCAGCTGAGGTAGGGCAATTGCACGTTGCCATGTGATTAGTTATAGCGAACATTCTCTTTACTTAACTTGAGTCAGGCATAAGCAAACGTTCACCTCACCCCAAACCGTTCTCTTTCATAGAAGTCCTTTGGACAACAGCGTTGAGGAGAAGCGCAAGTTTATGTATCCGGCAAAGCGTTCCACTTTTACACGCGGAACGGGGTGGAACGATGTGGAACATGCTGACTATCAGGGTTTTTAGCTTTTTTCCAATAACCAATAAATGTAAGTTTCTGATAATCAGGCATTACATAATTTGGCGTTTTTTGATCGTTGCTGTAATTTATTTATAATCAGCGTGTTCCACTTTGTTCCATGCGTTCCAGACCGTTAGTTTTGTAATCCAGAGTACGGAGTCCATTAATTGGTTTCACATAAATAGATTTTATAGCATTGAAAATTAATATACCAGCTTTAAGCTTTGCGCATTCTGCTTTTAGCTTTTATATAATTGAGGTGCATTATACCACTGCTTTTAGCGTGAACATACCACTATAATACTTGCGGTAACCATATCCTAAAAGCAGGTTAGGCACCAGCAGAAAAATCCCCATTAGCCAGCCTGACGGTACTAAAATGGTATGAAACAATAATACATTTAAGCTGATGGGGAAAAGCACAACCGCAAAGAATGGGGCATAACGGTTAAACAATAAAGATAAGCCACCGCTTATTTGTATAATTTTTTGCATTGGGTAAAAGTAACCGGTACCCTTAAGCCCGGCAATAAAAGCCCCGGCTTTGCCAGTATGTAATGGTTGATACGGTATAAAATGCAGAAAGTAATCAAGACCGAATACCAGGTAAAGAAATCCAAGTAAAATGCGGGATATTAATACTGTAGTTTTCACAGGGCGCTATTGTTAATATTAATTTATTCAAAACTTACCAATTAGATGGACATTTTCAAATATTGCCTTCTCAATTAATAAAATAAATATTTTTAACGGGCATCGAAATTATACAGGAATCAAAATTTCTTTTGATTGATAACCTCCATAAATGCATCCCTGAATTTTTCACTCACCGGGATCCGCTTATCGGCAATTGAAATATGGTTATCTTCAATTTTAATAAGCTGCTCATAATTAATTATATAAGAATTATGAACCCTGATAAACGGCGACTTCAGTTGCCCCTCAATATCCTTTAACCGGCGATATATCAATAATTGTTCATCGCCTGTTACCAGTCTTACATAGTCTTTTTCTCCTTCAAAATACAGGATCTCCTTCAGTACTATTTTTCTTAATACTTTACCTGATTTTACGAAAAAATAACCCTGTGCCGGTTCTGCACCCGGGGCCTCTTCCGGCTCTTTTTTTGAGAAATACTGTTCTATCTTTTGTACTGATGACAGGAAACGTTTTAAGGTGATTGGTTTTAGCAGGTAGTCGATAGTTTGAAAAGTATAACTTTCTAACGCATGTTCGGAATAAGCTGTGGTAAAAACAATTTTGGTTTGGGGCGGCAATATGCCGGCCAGTTCCATACCGGTTAGCTGCGGCATGTTAATATCTAAAAAAATAAAATCAACCTGGTTTTTTCTTAAAAACGCCAATGCTTCCAAGGCGTCATAACACTTGGCCTTTAGCCGCCATGATGTGCTTTGTTTAATAAGCAGCTCCAGCAGATCTACAGCGTCAGGCTCATCATCAATAATTATGCAGCTTAAATTCATAGAAGTGGTATTTTTAAAAATGCATGGTATAATTCCCCGGTTTTATCAATAGTTAGTTCAAAATTTGAGCCATATAACATAGTAAGCCGTTTAGTCAGGTTAGCTATCCCAAATCCGTTAGCCTGGTTGGTTACAGACCTGAGTTTACGATTGCTGGTTTTAAAAAGCAGGTAGCCATCTTTTTGGATCAGTGAAATAGTTATCTGATTTTTTTTGCTTGACTTATCTATTCCATGCTTGAAAATATTTTCCACAAAGGTCATGAGCAACATCGGCGGAATGCGGAGTTCAGGATTGTAAGCTTTCTCAAAATCAATGATGGCCCCATGCCTGATCCGGATTTTTTCGAGTTCCATATAGTTTTCAATAAACTCCACTTCAGTGGTTACCGGCACTACGTCTTTCGGGCTTTCATCAACAAAATAGCGCATGATGTCTGACAGGCGCTCTATTAAACCTGCCGACCGGGGATCAACCTTGTAAACCTTATAGTAAATATTGTTGAGGGTGTTGAACAGGAAATGCGGCTGTACCTGCGATTTCAGTAAATTGAGCTCAGCCTGGCTTTTTTGCAACATTATTTCTTCCGTTTGCTGCTTTAAGGTAAAATATGCAATAGAGATCCGAAAAACCAGGCTGAGAATATAGATCAGAATTCCCCCCGGAACATAATTAAGCAGTGTAAAAAAACTTACAGGAAATGTTTTTATCAATAAAAAATGGCGGTAAAGCACCACCGTTGCATAACCCCGCAAAACCCCGGTTATAACCAGGAAAAGCACTACCAGCAGGCCGTACCAAACAAACTTTCTTTTCTGATAAAATACCGGGTATAGTACCAGGATATTCCCATAGATGATGATCGCGTAAGATGTTGTGTTGACTATAGTATATAGCACCGATTTCAGGAAACCATCCATCGGTAACAGCGAAAAAAAGATCAACAATAATACGGCTAGCCAGATCAGTACCTGGAGCTGAACAATACCCGGCCCTTGCCTCCATATCTTCATCTCCAAAAATACCAAGCTTTTTGGTTTCCGGATACTGTTTTATGCCGTTGAGGCATTTTTCTCGACAAATACCTCAAAAATTCAGGCAATCGGTTATAAAGGCGCTAAAACTCCTCCCGTCGAATAAATAACCAGCTCCGTTAGAAATAAAATCAACTGTGTCGAAAAGATTATTGAAGGCGGTTTGCAAAAAGCAGTTTTGATCATCAAAAATCAAAACCATGAAAAAAATCAAAAACGTAATTCTGCTTTTAGCGGCAGTAATCCTATCAGCATCGGCTTATTCCCAAACTCCAAAACCAAGGGTAAGCCTGCCAGATTCAGTAACCGGAAAATTCGGCAATGCTACCATCGCCATTCATTACAGCCGTCCATCAGTAAAAGGAAGAACAATTTGGGGAGGGCTAGTTCCTTATGATAAAGTATGGCGGGCGGGCGCCAACGAAGCCACAACTTTTGAAACCGATAAGGATCTTAAAATAGGCGATAAGCTATTGCCTGCCGGCAAATACGGTTTTTTCCTGGTCCCTAAAGAAAATGCACAATGGATTGCTGTTTTTAATAAAGTACCTAACCAGTGGGGCGCCTTCAAATATGACGAAACCCAGGATCAGCTTCGCGTAAATGTAAATACAGCACCATTAAAGAATGCACAGGAAATTTTGATCTATAAAATTACTGCTAAAGGGTTTTCATTAGACTGGGATAAGTTGTCAGTTTTCATCCCTGTACATTAAAAATCATAAACTCAACCCCACATAATGAAATTATTTCAAATAAAATTAACAGCAATTATTCTAATGCTTTTGAGTGTTACTTCTACGCTGTACGCTCAAAATATTGGAAAAATAACCGGCATTGTAAAGGAACCCCAAACGCACGAAGTTATCTCTTTCGCCACAATAGCTTTAACAAACCAAAATACCAAAGCTAATGTTAAAGGCACACAAACAGATCTGAACGGCAATTTTGTGCTGGATAATTTACCTGCCGGTACCTTTACGCTCCGGCTAAGTTTTGTTGGCTATGATCCCGTTGTTAAAGAAAACATTGTGCTCGATCCGTCAAAAGGCATTTTAAATTTAGGCGAGATCCCGATGAATGCGGCAAAAAGCAAAGTGCTGAATGAAGTAACAGTTACCGCAAAAAAAGCCACGCTGCAAAATAGCACCGGCAAGAAAGTGTTTTCTGTAAATCAGAGCCTGGTGAGCCAGGGTGGCACCGCAGCAGACCTTTTACAAAATGTACCCACACTACAAATTGACGTAAATGGCAACGTTAGCCTGCGCGGATCAACCGGGGTTAAGGTATTGATTGATGGCAAACCCTCTCTTATCGCCGGCGGCGATGTTACACAAATTCTTCAGTCTATCCCTGCCAGCTCTATTGAAACGGTAGAGGTAATTGCCAACCCATCAGCTAAATATGATGCCGAAGGCCAAGGGATTATCAACATTGTGCTTAAGAAAAACAGCAAACCGGGCTTTAACGGGTCTGTAGCCCTGGCCGCAGGTACCCGGAAGAACTATAGTGGCAGTGCGAATTTAAGCTATCAAACAAACAAGGTTAATCTTTATGGAAATTACAGCCTTCGCGATGGTAATACCTATAGTAATGGTTTCCAGTATTTAACTTTTTTAAAGCCAACCGATGCAACCGTTTTTTCAAATCAGCTATTCCCGTCTACCACCAGTAACAAGATCCAAAATTTAAAAACCGGGATTGATTATTCATTATCGCCAAAAAGCATATTAAGTGTTTCAGGGAGCCTTAACCTGCGTAATACTCACCGCGATGAGCTTTTGGATTTAGATTACCTGGATGCAAACAAGGTTCCTATCCAATCAAGCCGCCAAAACAACACAACCAATAATAATGGAAAAAGTTATGAGCTGGACCTTGATTATAGCCAGCATTTTAAAAAGCCTAAAGAAGAATTAACCTTCAATTTTGCTTATTCACATGGCACATCCAGGAATTTGCAGGTTTATCAAAGCCATTCAAACATTATAAACGAGCGGGGGCCCGATCCCGACCCCTTGGAAAGCGATATCTGGAACAACAGCACCAATTATAATATCCAGGCCGATTATATTTTGCCAGTAGGTAAAACCGGGCAAATATCTGCCGGTTACCGCAGCCAGATCAGCCTGGGTAATAACAATCAGAATGCCTATAATCTTGGCAGCGCAGGTGCTGAGCCTATTTATTCATTTACCAATCTTTTCGGTAGTAATAAGCAGGTTCATGCCATCTATTTAAATTACCAGAACCAGGTTAAGAATTTTAGTTATGAGGTAGGTTTAAGAGGTGAAGACACTCATTTAAACGCTACCTATCAGGGCTACGATGCAAACAACTCATTATATAGTACGCCTATTAGCGTTCCAAGTAAAGGGCTATACCCCAGCGTTTTTTTAACGCAAAAACTACAAAACAATCAGCAGCTGCAATTTAGCTTTATCAACCGGGTAACACGGCCCACCCCAAGGGAACTTAATCCGTCAACAGATTTCTCTGACCCCACAAATTATGAAACGGGCAATCCGCATTTGATCCCCGAGAGCATCAACTCTTTAGAATTGGGCTACAACAAAATCTGGCAAAATATATCATTCACAAGCAGCCTTTATTACAGCAGGCTTAATAATGTAATTAAACACATAGAAAGCGACCCGGTTGATGGACTTATTATTACAACCGCTCAAAATTTAAAGCACTCTACTACAACAGGGCTTGAATTGATTGGTCATTTTGATTTAATTAAAGCATGGGATTTTACAGCTAACGCGAATATTTTTGAGCGAAAAAACGATGCCGCCCCACAGTATGGTATTGCTGCAAATAGCGGCCTGAGCTGGAATGCAAACATTACAAATAATGTATCGCTTGTAAAAAACCTTTCTGTACAAATTCGCGCTGATTACCGTGCGGCAGACATAATTGTACAGGATAGAAACCGCCCCGCTTTTGGACTGGATGCAGGCGCCAGGTATGATTTTCCAGGTAACAAAGCGTCATTAAGTTTTAACAGTATTGACATTTTTAACAGTCGTAAATGGGCGTTTTTAAGGAGGAGTGACGATTTACTTTTAGATTTTGAGCGCCGCACAATAAGTTCAAGGGGTACTTTTACGTTTACTTATCGGTTTGGTAAAAGTGGCATTAACTCCAAACCGCCAAAGAAAAAGGAAGACAGGCCGGATAAACGGATTGATGACGCTTCTTAAACTGTAAAAAAATTAACAGTGGTGAGATATTAGGTAAATAAACACAAAGATCTTCCTTCAATCGTTCTTGGGGTCAGTTAATAGTTAATAAAAAATCAGGCATTGCGAAGGGAATGCCTGATTTACTGATCAGCTTCATCAATACCGTAATATTGTCCCTTTCAAACCCTTAATTGTCCATTTGATTATATTATTGATGGATTCTCCGGGAATTAAAGCGAAATTTATACATGTTTAAAGTTTACCAGATCAAATGGGGGATTTTCTTGTCCTTTGTCTTCACCGTGATTGGTTTTTTACCAAGGTTAGGACAGTTTGAATTTGGTCACCTCACCTTGTTAAAAAATTACTTTTTTTTTTCGATTTTCAATGTATTCACCTGTTGGTTTATCCATCATTATTTTATTCTTCATTCATTTAAACATATTGGTAATATAACCAAAGGTATTATTAGCAATATAATTACCATTAGTATTCTTTTAACCTTCGATTACCTGTTAATCGAATTCTGGAACCATCCTTTGCTGGTTGATGCCCCCAGGTTTAATAATATCCAGGATATATTGCTCAGCCTGATCAGGTTTGCTTTTCTGAGCGTATTTATATACATTATTATCTATAATATCCAGATCAATATCTCACTGCAAAAATCAAAGCTGGAAAATGAATTATTAAAACAAGCGCAGTTAAGGGCCCAGCTATTATCGCTGCAGCAACAGGTGAGCCCTCATTTTTTGTTTAATTCATTAAGTACGTTAAAAACAATTGCGCCTGACCATGAAACTAAAACCTATGTTGTACAGTTGGCTAATGTTTACCGCTACCTGCTGAATTTTAACGAGAATCACCTCGCTAGTGTAAAAGATGAGATCGCTTTTATGAAATCGTACCTGTATATATTGCAGGAACGGTTTGAACAGGCTTTACAAATTTCTATTGATGTTCCTGATGGGTTTTTAAGCTATTACATCCCCCCGCTTTCGCTTCAGCTGCTTATTGAAAATGCCATCAAGCATAATATAGTATCCCCTGAACAGCCATTGCTGATCCGGATCTATACCGATCAAACGTCTGCGTTAATCATTGAAAATAGCTATCAGCCAAAACTATCTGTGGAAGAAAGTACAGGCAAGGGTCTGCAAAATATAAAAGACCGTTACCAGCTGCTGGCGGGCAAACAAATCAACGTTTGCAAAAACGAAGATCTATTTAAAGTAACTTTACCATTGATGCAGCATGAACGTATTAATTATTGAAGATGAGATTAAAACAGCTAAGGAATTAAAAAGCCTGATTGAAGCAATTGACAGTGATATCAGGGTAATTGCAATCCTGCATTCCGTTAGTTCTGCAGTTCAATGGTTTAAAGAAAATCCATCGCCCGACCTGATCTTTTCAGACATTCAGCTTGGTGACGGGCTTAGTTTTGATATTTACAGGGATGTACAGGTGAATGCGCCCGTAATTTTCTGCACCGCATTTGATGAATATGCCATCCGGGCTTTTGAGGCCAACAGTGTTGATTACCTGTTAAAACCTATTGATGAAACCATGCTTGAACAAAGCCTTGGGAAATATCATCGCTTTAAAGAGCTGTTTGAAAATCAGCAGGCGCGATACCAGAAAAAGCTGGTAAAGTTATTGCGCCAGATGGACACAAAATATAAGCAGTCTATCCTGGTATATTTTAAGGATAAAATGATTCCTGTAAAAACCGGCGAGATCCGCTTTATTTATGCCGAACACGGTTTAGTATATATTCATACCGGGCTCGATCAATTCACCAGCCAGCATACTATGGACCAACTGGAGGCCATGCTGAATCCGCAGCAGTTTTTTAAGGCTAACCGTCAATTTATTATTAACCGGGATACTATCCAAAACGTGGAGCATTATTTTAATCGCCGGTTGTTTGTTAAATTGAACTGCGATACCCCTGATAAGATCATCGTAAGTAAAATAAAAGCGAATGATTTCCTGCAATGGATAGAGGCCTGAATTACCCCGTGCTATCTTCCTGCCCATCTAACCTATAATTTCCCGCCGATCAATTCTGACAATTGGTTGCCGTTTTTGTCAGTTTCGGTTCTCCTTTTGTGCTGTTCACTGTAAAATTTCGGTTACGATGCGATTTCAGGAGTATTTTCGGAAAATTAAGAACAGTGCGTGCGTGATTCAGACATCTGGCATCTTCTATATTATTTACACATCAAACTTTATGAAACAAATTTCATTGATCAGCATTTTACTGCTGTTATTTATAAGCCGGTCATTTTCGCAAACAACCAAAGAAGCTATGACGAAAAAGATGGCTGATTCCATTAAAATGGTTTACCTCAGTGCTGCCGCTATCCACTACCCCATTTTGAGGCAGGCTTCTATTTCCACCGATATTATGGGCGGTGGGGATATTACCGGCAAGCTTAACGGGAATGATCTATTTAAGGCAAAAGCTCAGCTTACCCGCACAAGGGCAAGCTTCAACCTGCCCATTGCCCAATGGGGCAAAAACAGCCTAACCGCAAGCATCAGTTACCTGCATCAGCATATCGACCTGAGCCAGGTTACCAGCTATAACACCCAAATACCGGTATACAACTCAGCTATTAATACCACAACGGTAGGGCTTACCGCCAGCTATGCCAGGATGGATACTTTGTTTAACCACCCGGTGATCTATTCCGCAAGTATTACCGGGCTTACTGATGAGCTTTCCAGGGTAAGAAGTATTAATGAGATCGTAGGGATAAATATTCCGTTTAAGCGGACGGCGACCACTTCGTTTTCAGCAGGGTTATATTATATTAATAATCCGATGTCTCCTACTCATATTCTGCCGTTTTTTAGTTACTGGCATCAATTCCAAACCGACAATATTCAATTGTTTATTGATTTGCCAACCCGTGTTTTATTAAAAAAGCAATTATCAGCAAAAAGCTGGGTCTCATTTGGGACTGAACTGGGCGGCAGCCAATCCTATTTAACCTTAAACCCGCCTTTGCCGCATGATGCCGTCAGTTCAACACTGGAGATTAAGGTAGGACCGGCCTTTGAATACATGCTTACTAAAAAGATCATCCTGGGTGTTAGCGGCGGCATGTCATCAACGTTGTCGTCCAGGGTATTCAAAAAAGGCGACAGCCCGTCTGATTATTTTATAAACAGCAGCAATAGCTCAGTTCCCTACATCAATTTTTCAATTTCAGTTCTACCATTTTTAAAAGCGATCAGCAGGTAGGGCCTCTTATTAACAGATACGCAATGAAACAAGTTGAAATATTTAAAACCAATGTTTGCAATGCAAATCAATCCACCCAGGTTATTCAATTGCTTTCGGAGCGATTTCAGGAATACAAAGCAAACTTTGACTTGGATGACTGTGACCAGATCCTGCGGATCGAAACCACTTTTGGGCTGATTAACAATGCAAAAATTAAACAAGTATTAGCAAGCGCAGGATATTCCTGCCAGGAGCTACCAGATTAGTGGGAGGTAAACAGTCCGGAGTCGAAAGTCTTAAGTTCTAAGTCCGAAAAAAGGCCGGATTTGACTTAGGACTCAAGACTTTCGACTTCAGACTAACACGACACTGGTATTTAAAATCTTATAGCCATTTAAGGTGCATAAGACGGATCAATGTGAGATTGACCGGGTTTAGTTGATTGTCATTTATAATGACCAGGCGCTTCGGGATGAGATCCGGAGCGCTATTTTTAACCGGAACCGGCAAATAAAGTTAGTTAACTTTATGGATCATACCCAAAAAAAAGATCGCCATCTTTGCACAGTATCACTTTTACTATCCGGAAAAATCAGTACCATATATTGAATAGTACGAACTTTCGTTTGATGCTAAAATGAAGAAAGAGATTTCATTGATTTACTATCATTTTTAGAGACTTTCAAATACTTTTGAAGTAGCTGCAACCCTTAACGAACCTCGCATGGCGACTGATAACATTTCGACTCATTCTCTAAGGGATATAACAGACCAGGGAATAAGCATTGACAAATTTATTGGAATGGGAAATGATGAGCGGCTATATAAAAAATCAGCTCACCGCAGAGACGACCATTACCTTTTTATTTTTCAAAAAAACGGGAGAAGTAAAATAGTAATTGACTTTAAAGATGTTGAATTAATTGGAAGTGTTGTACTGTGTATATTACCGGGACAAGTTCACTATGGTGTGGCTGTTGATAACAACACCGAAGCGTGGTTAATTACCTTAGATATTAATTTTGTAAATGATGATTTCAGGGCAATTTTTGATGATTATTATTTCCAATACGAACCGGTGATCTTGTCAAACTTAGAAAGCTTATCGTTAAATGAATGTATTGAATTAATTGCATCAATAAAAAAAGACCGCCAGCAGTTAAACTTCATTCCACAAGTTGTACATTCATTGATTAACGCTTGCGTTGGTATGTTTGCTTCGGCCTATCATCAAATAGAAAATAAGAATCCGGCTTTATCGCGTACACATATTTTAACCCAACAATTTAAGCGATTGCTTTTACGACAATTTAAAATGCACAAAAGCACATCAAACTATGCAACAATATTAAACATTACCCCTGCCTATCTGAACGAAGCCGTAAAATTAACTACCGGGTTTACGGTGAGCTTTTGGATCAGGCAAACCATAATGATGGAAGCAAAACGGCTACTTTATGCTACCGATGCTACGGTTAAAGAAATAGCCTACCTGTTGGGTTTTACAGACCACGCATACTTTACGCGCTATTTTTCTAATGCAGAAGGCCACCCTCCATTACAATTTCGATTGAAATACCGCAAATAGTACAACAGTCGCCACCATCTATCCATTTCTCTCAATAACGCCCTGCTCTAACTTTGCAGAAAAAATCAGAGATGGGAAATCACATTGTTTTTATTATTGGCGTATTATGCTCTATATGGCTTTTGTACAGGTTAGTAAAATTCATTTATCCTTATATCCATCGTTCAAATCTCAAAAAATACCTGGTAACTGATGCTTATGCCGTAATAACAGGCGCAACCGATGGCATCGGAAAAGCCATTGCTATTGCGCTTGCTAATAATGGTTTTAATATAGTTATACACGGGCGGAACCCAGATAAGCTTCAAGCAGTGGAAACAGAGATAAAGGCAAGTTATCCTGAGTGTAATGTAATTTGCCTATTGCATGATGCAAGCAAAAGCAGCCAAATGAATCTTGATGGAATTGAACATTTGCCTATCACTGTGCTGGTGAATAATGCAGGGGTTGGCCCAATAAATGAGCTTGCAAAATTTTCAGGCAACCAAATTGATGAAGCTATTACACTCAATACAGCATTTCCTTCGCAACTTACACGGAGTTTATTACCACACTTAAGCAAGCAATCGCTTATATTAAATGTTTCATCGTATGCAGGTTTATTTCCACCACCTTATTTAGCGGTTTACGCAGGCACAAAAGCATACAACAACGCTTTTTCCATTTCGCTTGCCCGTGAATTGGAAAATACAGAAGTGATTTCTTTGATAACCGGAAGTGTAAATACGGGATCCAATACTAAACCAGTTACGTTTATGCGGCCAGGTGCGGCAACCTATGCCAAACACGTTTTAGCAATTGTGGGTTGTGGCAGAAAAAGCATTATGCCTTATTGGCCTCACGCCATACAAACTTTTTTAATATCGCTGCTGCCTGAAAAAATGATAGACAATGCGATCAAAAAAGCGATGCAGAAGGAATTAAGCAGACCCTCATAAGCAGCCCTTAAAAACTATCAAATCTTACTCCAAAATACCTTTGAGGTATAAATAATCATATAAAAATGAAAATAAAGATCTCGTCATTAATAGCTATAATTTTAGTTTCGGCTACGCTAACTTCACAGGCACAGGAAAGCCATGTAGAACAAATTGCACCAGCTCCAAAATCAGCACTTCAATTAGGTTCATTCAAGACCGATTACTTCTATTCGCCATTTCGTATCAATGGCCGGGATGTGAATACACAACAGGTTAATACGGCCCTTATATTGCCTTTATATAATAAACTGCAAGACGGGAAGCTTGATTTTTTTCTTGCAGGGATAGGATACAGCGGCCTTTTTCTTTCGGGCACAGGCTCCGCTTATGGCGGAACAAATTTTCATTCATTCTCGGTACCGCTTACCTTTCAAAAATCGTTTACAACCAGGTATACGTTGATCGTTTCCTTTATACCAACATTCTCTTCGGATTTGAAGGATCTCTCCGGCGATGACATGCTCTATACAGGTGCTGCGATGTTGAAAGTAAAAACCTCTGACAAATTCTCCTATTCTGCAGGTATCGTTTTTTCCACACAGTTTTTTGGGACCCTTTTATTACCCATCGTTGGTATCGATTGGAATATTACTAACAAACTGAATTTTTCGGGCTCATTACCTGTTTCTCAAAAATTAAAATACCGGTTATCGGCTAAAAGCGCGATCGGGATCAACAATGATCTTGGTATTGGCGGTGGCTCATATCGCTTATCAACGAAAATGAATTCCGCTTATTTCCAGGCTCAGCAATCCAAAATCACTTTATTCTATAATCATATGATGGCCCGGAATTTTTCGATAGAAGTTAATGCGGGATATAATTATTTACAAAAGCTGGATCTCTACGATAAGGATCAAAAAGTAGACTGGGTACCCTTTAATAGCCTGAATAAAAGAATGCCTTTAGCTGAGTTAAATAAAACAGGTATTTCAGTCGGAACAGGCATCAACTACCGTTTTTAACTAAAATCCGAATGTTTACCATTCCTATCGGGTTCCTGAAGCAAGTGATTTGGCCGTTTGCACATTTCAAAATTCCGCGTCCCGTTATTACAAAAACCACTTAAGCAGCGTTTATTTTTTATCCCACAGCCTGTTGGTAACCACCTGTTCCAGTACCTGATCGCGGTAACTACGGCTCAATGGGATGCGAAAGGATTGCATAAAGATCTCGTTGCCTTCAATCACTTCTATTTTGCGGATAGATACCATATAGGATTTATGTACCCGCATAAAAGAACTATTATCAAAACTTTGCTCCAGGTTCTTCAGGTTAATTAAGGTTATGTATTTGCCTTTAGTGGTAAAAATGTTGACATAGTTTTGCATGCTCTCTAAATAAAGCACATCATCAAAAAAGATCTTTTCGTATTTATTGCCGCATTTAATAAAAAAAAAGTCCTCTACAGGCACCGGCTTTTGCGGGTTTGTATTTGAAGAAAAAGCAAGGAAACGCTGATAATCTCTTGCCTTGTTAACTGCCATAAAAAACCTGTCGAAAGTGATCGGCTTTAATAAATAATCCAGCACATTTAATTTAAAACCCTCCAGCGCAAAATTCGGGAAGGCAGTGGTAAGGATCACCATCGGTGGGTTTTTGGTGACCTTCAGAAAATCCAGTCCGCTCATTTTGGGCATCTGGATATCCAGGAATACCAGATCTACCTGGTGGCTTTCCAAAAATCTGATCAGTTGAACCGGGTTTTCGCAAGTCCCCGCCAGGTGCAGAAATTCAACATCCTCCACAAAATCAATCAGGCCCTCTCTTGCTAAAGGTTCGTCATCTACAATTACACAATTGATCATCATTGCTTAATAAGTTATTTCAGGGACGGATAGCTCAACCATTTCTTTCAACGTTAACTGCAGGCTAACCTGGTACCGGGAAGCCGTTTGACTGACCGAAAGCAGGTGCTGTGCAGGATAAACCAGGTCGAGTCTTCGCTGTACATTTTTTAAGCCGATCCCGCCAACCGCGCCTGCAATTGCCTCTCCAATGGTATTGATGACCAACAGTTCAAGCACCTGCTGATTAAGAGAGAGCCGGATCCTGATCCGGTTATCCATTTCCGGTTCTCTTGAAACATGTTTAAAGGCATTTTCCACAAAGGTCATCAGCAGGAAGGGCGCGATCCCCAAATGATCTGCATAAAATTCCTCTGTGCTGAACTCCACTTTTAAATATTTATTCTGCCGCAGCTTTTCCAATTCTATGAAGTGCCCCAGGTAACTGATCTCCTTGCTTAAGGGGATCTGCTGCTCATTGCAATCATACAACTGGTGGCGTAGCAGATCTGAAAACTTGGCCAGGGCCGAGGAGGCCAGCTCCGGGTTCTTACGGATCAGGATGAAAATGGAATTGATACTGTTAAACAAAAAATGCGGGTTGAACTGGTGTTTTAAAAACTTCAGTTCCGTTTCCAGCTTTTCATTTGCTATCATCTGCTGCCTGCGCTCTTCCTGGATCCGGTTCTTGAACAGTTTAATGGTCATAGCCAGGGTCATGCTGGCAAAAGCGGAGGGTAAAGCATAACCCAGGAAATAATAAAAACAGTTAGAGCCATTCCCATACAACTCCTTCAGCGTTTTACCGGATAGGTCTGAACTGAGGTAATACCCGGAAACAATGAACAAAGCTGTCCCGGTAATTGTAAGGGTTAAAAACAGGAAATACAGCGTATATTTTTTTTTATCAAAGTATCGGGGGATGAGGTAATACAAATTAAAGTACACCGCCAGCGCTTCAAAGACCACGTAAAACAGGTACTTAACACTATAAGGCAGGAAAATAATATTTGCTGCTGCTTTTACCGGGTTGCCAATGGCTACTGTCCACCAGAGGTAATGGTAGAGGCACCAGAAAGGAATATGATACAGCTTATATTTAAAAAACCAGTTCTGCTCCGGGCCTTCGTTCCACCAATTTTTCATCGTTATGAAAATTAATAAACTAAGATAAGGGAATTTTAAGCTTGCCTGGCACTGTATTGATGAAAGCACCCAAATTATTGCTGAAATTCAGCTTTGGACAGGTGAACGGACTATTTGCATTTCATCAATAAAAGCCGGCGGGTCATCATTCAGATTTTCAGGGCTTTTTCTCCGCTGTTTCTTTGTGCTAATTAAAAACCATCAAAGAATTTAGTTATGACAAAGAAACTTTTTTTATTACTGATGCTGTTGGCGGGGCTTTCATTTGCCTATGCCCAGCAACTGCCGGCCCGCTGGGATGAGCTGGTGGCAAGCGATTGGGGCACGGCCCTGAAATTATCAGATTCTACCTGTATCCTGCCCATTGGTGTACTGGAAAAACATGGCCCGCATGCCCCGATGGGTACCGACCTGATCAGGGTAAGGGAATATGCTGCAAGGGCTACAAAGAAGGAGTATGCTGTGGTTTTCCCCGACTATTTTTACGGCCAGATCAATGAGGCACGGCATCAGCCCGGTGCTTTTGCTTTACCTGAACGGGTAGTTTGGGACCTGCTGGAGGCCACCTGTGACGAAATTGCCAGGAACGGTTTTAAGAAGATCCTGATTGTTAACGGGCATGGGGGTAACCCGGAGCTATTGCATTACTTTATGCAGACCAGGCTGGAAAAACGCAGGAATTATGCGGTTTTTCTTTATGAACCAAGGATAGACGATCCGGAGTTCGATAAAAAATTTACCCGGCTAAGTAAAGGAGACCTAACCAAAGGTGACCATGCCGGCGAAATGGAAACTTCGGAAGTGCTTTATGTAAGGCCTGAGCTGGTTAAGCTTGACAGCGCCAAAAATGAATCAGGTGTAAAACAAAATCGCCTGTCGCTGCCCAATGTCTATACGCCCATCTGGTGGTACGCGGGCTATCCTAATCATTATGACGGGGACGGCTCAAAATCAACTAAAGAACTGGGTAAGCTGGAGGTTGACCATGTGGTGGCCGGGATAGCCGAAGCTTTGAGAGTTATAAAAGCCGATCAGCAAACACTGAAACTACAGAAAGAATTTTTTGACCGGGTAAAAGAACAATAGCCATGAAAGCTTTACTTGTCAGCCTGTTCTTTTTAACCTTAAGGTATGATGCATTTGCCCAGGTATCCGGAAAACTAACGGATGCCAGCGGGCAACCTGTTTCATATGCTACGGCTTTTCTTTTGAAAGAGGCCGATAGTACGATAGTAAGATCTGCATTAACCAATGATACCGGGAAGTTTTTAATTGAAAATGTACCGGGGGGCAGGTACCTGCTAAAAATAACAAGCATTGGCTATCAAACCTGGATGTCACCGGTTTTTGAGGGATCTAAAGGGTTTGGGACCATTGTACTGCAGCAGAACAAACAACAGCTGGGCGAGGTACTGATCAAAGCGGACCGGCCGCTTTTCCAGCAGCGCCCGGACGGAACGGTAGTCAATGTTGAAAGCAGTGTGCTTACTAAAGGCAGTACCGCCTTACAGGTACTTGAGCGTTCGCCCGGTGTGATCATTGACCACCAGAACAACGAAATTGCCCTGAATGGCAAAAATGGGGTAATGGTGATGATCAATGGCAAGCAGATGCGGCTACCGGCAGACCAGGTGGTGATCTTACTGAACGGGATGAGTGCTGATGATATTTCTAAAATTGAACTATTGACCACACCTGGCGCCGCTTATGACGCCGAAGGAAGTGCCGGCCTGGTCAATATTGTGCTGAAGAAAAACAGGAATGCGGGTACGAACGGATCTTTTTCCCTGTCAGGCGGCTATGGTTACGGCGAAAAAGGAACAGCCGGGATCAATCTTAACCATAATAGCGGGAATACAAATCTGTATGGTTCCTATAATTATGCCCATGACCGGAGCTATAGCGATTTTCATGCCATAGGCTCAGAACAGGAACCTTTACTGGGTGGCTTTGCAGCATCAGATTTTTTAAGTATTGCTAAACCCGTGCAGAATAGCCATACCGCCGTTGCGGGCTTTGATACCAAACTGAATACAAAGACCACTATAGGCGGGAATGTGAACTATAATAACAGCAGTACGGCCATTCAAACCAATAACCATGCGATTTATACCATTCAACCAGATTCCATTTACCGGTTGAATGCCCTGATCAATGGCGTAAATCATTGGAGGAGCATCACCTCTGGTTTATACGTTGAAAGACAGCTGAAACCGGGTGAAAAGCTTAACCTGGGCCTGGATTATATAAACTATAAAAATGATTACCCTACCAATGTACAAAGCACTTTCCTGGATAAGAACGGCAGGCAGGCAGGAACTAATGACACCTTGTTTTCACCACGGCAAAAGGGTTTATCCAATACGCTGATCCAGGTGGGGGCAGCCAGGGCCGATTATGAAAAGCAGCTTGGCGCTACACTTAAGTTAGTGACCGGAATTAAAGGAACTTATACGCACACGGCTAGTACATCCTCCATAGCCAGCCTGGTGAATGGCGAATATGTTACCAGCCCCACTGCCATTAATCATATCATTATGCGGGAAGGTATCTGGGCCGGTTATGCCACCATGAATGCACAATTAGATTCGTCCACCAGGTTAGTGGCGGGCATCCGTTACGAGTATTCGGGTACCCGGTTAGCCGATCCGCAAAGCGGGCAGCTTATTACCGACAGGAAGCTGGGTGAGCTGTTCCCGAATTTGTTACTTTCCAGGAAAGTAAATAATGATGCCGAACTGTTTTTATCTTATACAAAGAGGATCAGCCGCCCTGCTTACAGCGACCTGGCTTCATATGTAACCTATAACGGCCCCAACTCGGTGAATACCGGGAACCCATTATTGAAGCCTACCATTACGAATAACCTGAAACTGGGTTATAATAACCGGGGTTATTCCCTCTCCATTTTGTGGAGCAAAGACGATGACCCCATTGCCCGCAACCAGTTTGTTTACACACCCGACCGAAAGCAGTCGGCGGTTTCCCCCCAGAACCTGCTTTACAGGGATGAGTTAACTTTCCAGGCTGAACTTCCGTTTGCGATTGGGAACTGGCTGAATATGAATTATGGCTTTGTGGGTGGATGGCGTAAATTCAGCCTGGATTATACCAAAAATCCGGTAGAAAAAACTTATTTCGGTTATTCGTTGCATGGTAGCCAGACATATCAGCTCCCGGGCAGGTTTTCCCTTGAACTTTCGGGCTACTATAATTCGCTGTCATATAACGGGACCAGAAAAGTTGACGGCTATGGGGTACTTAATGCGGGGATCAAAAAAACATTGAAAAATAATGGCGGCATCGTCCAGCTTGCCGTAGCTGATCTATTAAGCAGTAATGTGATCAGCAGTTATTTCGGATCACTTACACAGGAGGCCTTTGACCTAAAAAGCCATGTGGTTTTTCATACCGAATCCGGTAAATACCCGCTAATCAGGCTCTCTTACTCCAGGTCATTCGGGGGCACAGCTTCAACACCATCAGGCAATAATAAATCAGGGATTGAAGATGAAAATAACAGGATAAAAAATTAATGCGGTTGAGGCATAAGTATAAATCTGAATTTATTTGAAATGAGCGGCTAATCATTAAATAGCCGCTCATGTTTTTAGGGAGTAAGGGGACGTTTTATGGTGCTGTAATAACTTTATGTTGAATAGTATGCGCGCTAAAATAGCCCAATGCTCCCCCCTGTATATTGCCAACAGGGTTTGATGGCGATGCCGTGTTACTATTACCACTGGCCCCGTCAACCAGGCTATACCAATATTTATATACAGCCTCGTCAATACACAACATATCTATACTGAGTTTATCACCCTTTTTAATATTCCTGGAAGGGTCATCATTATCGTTATTAAAATTAAGCGGGTTGTTAACCTCCTGCCCATTTGTAAATTCATCATTGTTTACAAAAATTGATTTCTCTTTTTTTCCATTGAGATATTGAATAAAACGGTAATAATTCTTTACTGGGGCGGGGTCTTTATATTCCACAGTTGCATATTTGCGAATGCTCCCGTCTTTATTGGTATTCAGATTATCCACGGTAACATACACGCTATCTAAAGTTACAATTTGAGGCATGGTGCAGCTTGCTGTAAATGTATTGCCTTTAATATTTATAGTTAGCTTGTATGTATTTCCAGGCACACCAATAAGCGTATTGGCCTGGTATACACCATTACCTGCCGCAGTACAAACATTTACGGCGCCATTGCCTTCAATCGTAATTATTGCGCCGTCAACACCGTTAAAATTATTATTATCGCTAAAGTTTTTTGTTTGGCTCAGCAGCACTTGAGCTCCGCCTGCCTCGTTTGTAACCATGCCTTCAATTACATATTTGGTTGCACTGCTGTTCAGCTTAATATCAATCACTTTATCGCATGAGCATAACAGGGCTGCGAATATTAAAAAGAGTGAAAAATGTTTTATATTCATCATGAGCATTAAAATTTAAAATTGTAGGTAACGGATGGAACGAACGTAAATAAAGTGGTTTTAACGGCCTCTGTTCTGCCTGGGTCTGTTTTGCTGTCTCTGAAATAAATGCGGTAAGCATTGGCGTATCCATAAGCGTTATAAATACTAAAGTTAAGTTCGGACGAGAATTTTTTGGTTTGTTTTAACAATTTGGTAGCGCCCACATCAAGCCGCTGATAACTTGGCATACGGTAAGCATTACGCTCGGTATAATAGTAAAAGTTAGTGCCGTCAACCTGGTATTTGCCGCTTGGAAAAGTAACAGCATCGCCGGTTGAGAAAACCCAGTTGGCAGACAATGTCCATTTGGGGCTTAGCTGATATATAGTCACCAAAGCAATATCATGCGTTCTGTCTTGCCGGGCATTGTACCAGTTATCATCATTAATACCATCAATTTTACGTTGCGTTTTTGATAACGTATAGCTTAGCCAACCCGTTAACCTTCCGGTTTTCTTTTTTATCAAAAGTTCAATACCATATGCCCTCCCCTTACCATACAACAATTGTGTTTCAATAGGCTGGTTGGTAAAAATATCGGCTCCGTTACGGTAATCAATCTGGTTATCCATGCTTTTATAATAACTCTCTACGGTAAGTTCATATTTATGGTCGCTCAGATCTTTGTAATAACCAATAGAAAACTGATCGGAAATTTCCGGTTTAATAAGGTTTGTACTGGCCACCCACTTATCAGTTGGGGATGCCGAAGTGGAGTTTGATATCAGGTGCAGGTTTTGCACATTGCGCACATACGATGCTTTAACCGATGCCATATCATTAACCTGCAAAGTAGCGGCAATACGGGGTTCGGGGTTAATATAGGTTTTCACTACCTGGCCCTGAGTGTAATGCCGGGTGGCGGTTATATTACCATCAGCATTAAGCATATAAAAATCACCCGGACCAAGTATGCTAAATGCTGATAAACGCAAACCGTAAGTTAAACTAAAGATGCTGCTGGCTTTCCATGAATTACTGACATATGCAGCGTTTTCTAAAGAATACTGGCTCTGCAATGTTTGTGAAATAACGCCTGAGTTACCTGTAGCCGAAATTTCACCGGGCTTTATAGTATGATATATGCTGTTAACACCAAAGCTTATTGTGTTTTTTTCATCGGCATACCACTGCAGATCCTCTTTAACATTCCAGTCTCTTATCTGTGAAAATACGGTAAAGTTGCTGGCTGCCTGCTGTGCTTTAATTTTGTAATTGTAATTACTAAATATAACTGAGGTGTTTGAAAACAGCTTATTGCTGAACAAATGGTTCCATCGCAAAGTGCCGGTGGCATTACCCCAGTTAATGCCCGTTGTATTATCGGGGCTCAAAACATCCTTGCCAAAATAACCCGAAAGGTATAAACGATCCTTATCGCCTAATATATAATTGGCTTTAGTGTTAAGATCATAAAAATACAGGGAGGTACGGTTCACATTTGTATCTTTAGATAGTTTAAGAAAAGCATCAATATAAGTACGCCGGGCCGAAATCAGGAACGATGATCTATCCTTTTGGATGGGGCCTTCCACATTTATCCTTGATGCAATTAAACCAATGCCTCCGCTTACGCCGTAGTTCTGGTTATTACCATCATTCATTTTAACATCCAATACTGACGATAGCCTGCCGCCATACTGCACCGGCATACCGGCTTTGTAAATGGTTACATTTTTTATAGCGTCTGAATTAAAAGTTGAAAAGAATCCCAGCAAATGCGTAGCATTATATACCGGGGCTTCATCCAGTAAAATCAGGTTCTGATCTGCCGAACCTCCACGTACATAAAAGCCGCCACCGCCCTCACCCGCAGATTTTATACCCGGTAAAAGTTGCATTGTTTTAATAATATCATGCTCACCCAGTAAAACAGGTACGTTTTTAGTTTCACGTACGCTCAGTTTCTCAACTCCCATTTGAGTACTTTCCAAATCCCGGCCCCCCGGTGCTTTGGCAGTAATATTTACAGATTGCAACTCCTGCTCGCCATCTTCAAGTAAAATATTGAGCTTCGTATCCTGGTGCAGCACAACATCCTTAACTATATTTTTCTGGCCAACAGCGCTTATAGCCAATTGATAGGCGCCTTTTGGTAACGTAAGCGAATAAAAGCCATACTCGTTGCTGCTTGTGCCTTGCGGCATACCAACTACCCGCACAGTAGCTCCAATAATGGTTTCGCCGGTTTTTTGTGAGCGGATAACACCGCTGATCGTATATTTATCATCCACCGCATTCACCTGCGTTCCGATTGATGACTTTTTTAGCTTTTCGGCGTCATAGCGGATAAACACTTCCTGGTCAAGCGCACTAAAACTATAAGGATACTTAGCCAGTGCTTCGCTTAATACTTGTCTAAGGGTTTTGTTTGCTGCCTGCAACTTTATTTTAACCTTGCTATTGGCTACAGTTTCGCTATAAGTAAAATTCACACCACTTACAGCAGTAATTTTATCAAGCGCCTGTTTTAATGGCTCATTATTCAAATTTATTGTGATGGTTTTATCCAATGGATTTTGTGCGTACACAGGCGGATGTGCAAATACAATAAATACTGTGCAGCATATCACAGCTATTACAAATGCTGATAATCTCATAATGGAATAAATAATTGGCAGGAACCTTACAGGTCCGTATTTTTTCATATTTTTATTTTTTAATGTTGATCGTAACCCGTTGTTGTTTTCGAGGCTTTAGCGGGATACGTTTGGTTAACTTAAAACTCAGGCCCTGTTCTGCTTGCAGAATCGGGCTTTTTTGTGATCATATTTTAGCTGGCTGTTATTTCATCATGGTGCGGATTTGATTTATTTATTATTGATTTGTTACGGATAAGTTTTGGGTTATGAATGCCTGCCGGGCTTTATTTTATGGTATAAGCATCCCCGGTTTTTATCAATTTAACTTCCATTATTGTGCAAAGCTTGTTTAGCGTTTGGCTAATGCTATCAGTTGTTTTCAAACTTCCATAAAATGCCTTGTTAGATAATTGCGCACTAATTGTTATGCTTATCCCATATTGATCTTCCAAATCCTGAACCACAACTTGTAACGGTGTTCCTCTATATTGAAAAACACCTTCGCGCCGGGCCAAAAATTCACGGGCATCCGGATAGTCCTGTTTAATAAGCATGGAGCTTGCTCTGTTAAATACAACCCTTTGGTTAGGTAACATTATTTGCTGTTGCGGCTTGCCTGTTAGTAAAGCCACCGCTACTTTTCCGCTTATTAAGGTTACATTAATAATAGCCTTATTCCTATATGCATCAACGTTAAAGCTTGTACCCAATACAGTTGTTTTAATATTATCAGACTGAATGATAAAAGGATGATCCTCATCATGCTTTACTTCAAAAAAAGCTTCACCATCTATATTTACCAAGCGCTTGTTACCCCTGAATTTATCCGGATAAGTTATCGTAGTAGCAGGGCTAAGCCATATTTTGGTACCATCGCTTAGTAGTAATTGTTTATGCTGGCCTTTTGCAGTTACCATTTGCAACTGATGTACCGGATTAATTAAATTGAGCAAAGCAACACGATATAAAGCTGTGCCAC
>JAQBOS010000049.1 GCA_028287925.1 Mucilaginibacter sp.
AAAACCAGTTATGACGTATTACTAATGGCAACCGGGAGCCGTTCTGCCATCCCCAAAAATGTCCCTAATTTACCGGGCATATTTTCAATGCGTACCAGGACCGATGCTGATAATTTCAAAAAGCACCTTCCTGCTAATGGACATGTTGTAATTGTAGGCGGTGGATTGCTTGGTTTGGAAATGGCGGCCTCGCTTAGGGAAATGGGTATAAAGATCACCATCATTCAGCGTACTTCAAGGTTTTTGAACCGTCAGCTGGACGCCCTGGGCAGTCAGTTACTGCATGAAGAAATGGTTGACCAGGGCTGCGACATTTATTATGATGATGAGGTGCAACTGTATTACGGGCGGTCGAAATTAACCGGGATAGGCTTAAAGAGCGGCCGTAAAATTAATTGCGATGCCATGATCCTTGCTATCGGCACCACCCCCAACCTGGAAATTGCCAAAGATTGCGGGCTGGATTGCCGCAGGGGCGTTACTGTAAATGAGCGGATGCTAACCAGCGACCCGGATATTTATGCCATTGGCGAAATAGCTGAGTTTAACGGCACCATGTACGGTATAACTGCCGCCGCGGAGCAACAAGCCGAAGTGGTGGCAGGCTTTATGAATGGAGATATTGCCAGTTATTATAAGGGCAGCTTATTTATGAATATCATTAAAATTCATGGTTTTGATTTGTGCAGCATCGGGATCCCGGAATGCCCGGATGACAAAGCTTATGAAGAGGTAGTTTTTATTGATAAGGCCAAAAGATTTTATAAAAAGTGCATTATTCACCAGGACAGGTTAGTAGGTGCAATACTTATTGGCGATAAAAGTGAATTTCTTGAATACAGAGACCTGATTGCCAACAAAACGGAACTAAGTGAAAAAAGACTGCAATTATTACGCAGCGGTAAAAAAACCGACCAGGTATTGGGTAAACTGGTTTGCAGCTGCAATAATGTTGGCAGCGAAAATATCCGGAATAAAATAGCGGAAGGCTGCAATACCATGAAAGATCTGTGCAGTGTTACCGGCGCGGGTACAGGCTGCGGTTCATGCCGGCCTGAAGTGCAGCGCCTGCTTGATGAAGCCCTGGAACTTGTATTAACCGTGAAAGGAAATTAGGATATGATAAACAGCAAAGATCATTTGATTAAGATCAACCTGCCCGGCGGCTTTGCATCGGCGGGTGACCTGTATGAAATATTGCTGATAGCCGAAAATGCCGGGGCATCGCAGATCCGTTTTGGCAATCGCCAGCAGTTATATTTCACCATAAATAATGAAAGCCTGGAAGACCTGGAAACAGAGATGCTGCGGGCCGAAATAAAATACGAAACAGATAATGACCTGCATCCAAATATTGTAAGCTCCTATGTTGCCGATACCATATTTAACCAGGAAGGCTGGCTTAGGGAAGGTGTTTATAAGGATGTTTTAGACCTGTTTGATTATCAACCCCGCTTAAAAATAAACCTTGTTGATAACCAGCAAACGTTTATCCCGTTTTTTAGCGGGAATATTAATTTTATTGCTGCTGATACTAATAATTACTGGTTTATATACATCCGTTTTCCTAAAACGGGGAAGCAATACTGTAGCCCGTATTTAATATATTCTGATGATATCCCGCTAATAGCTAAAGCAGCAGAACGAATCATACTGGATAATAAACATTTGTTTTATGACCAGGATCCGGCAAATGAGCAGTTGTTTTTTAAAATGCTTTTCAATCAAACTAAAGCAACGATTCAGCCTGTAACGGAAGCCTTAAAATTACCCGGTTTTTACTTGCCCTATTATGAAGGGTTCAATAAATACAATAACAAATACTGGCTTGGGATCTATCGCAGAAATGAGCTTTTTTTAATTGATTTTTTAAAGGATGTATGTTTGCTTTGCCTTAAAACACGGGTTGGGCAACTGTACAGTACGCCCTGGAAATCAATTATCATTAAAGGAATTGATCCGGTCGTGAGGAATGAATGGGGGATTGTTTTAAGTAAATACCACCTTAACGTTAGGCATGCTGCAAACGAGCTAAATTGGCAAATAGAAGATATTTGCGAAGAAGGCCTGGAGTTAAAAAAGGAACTGGTGCGTGAATTTGAAGATGCCGATTTGCGCACTTACCAGCTTTGTTTTGCTATTAAAACACAGCCGAAAACAGGGTTATCCGGTTCAATAATTATAAAAAAGGATAAAGATGATCTGTTTGACATTTTACACACGCAGGATTTTAACCCCAACTCAAAAAACTATATAACTTATAAAAAATGCGTTAACAGAAAAGACCTGGGGAACCAGCTGATTAGTTTATGCCATATCTACCATAACTCTTTGTTCAACGAGAATGAATTCCCAATCTTAAACACAGGGAATGTAAAGGAATTGCCTGAGAAGCAGGATCTGATCTATGAGTGTAAAAATTGTAAAACACAGTATGATAAAAGTTATGGCGATGCAATAAACGGAATAGCCGCTGGTACTAATTTTTCAGAGATTGATGATGATTACTGTTGCCCGGTATGCGATTCAGGAAAGGAGGATTTTATACCAATTGAAAAAACTATGGTAGCTTTATAAATAATTAACTTATTTTGAACCAATGAGTAGATTAAACAAGGCATTTGAGCTTTTTGATGCTTATAATAAGCAAGATCCCCGGAGTTTTGCATGGGAAGGAGCAAGTGAGCCGCAGGAATATTTTTTTGCTGTTAAATTATATGAATGGGTTTTAAAACTGGATCCTGATGCTGCCGAAGAGCTGTTATTGGCATCCCGAAGTCAGCATATCGGAAGATGGGAAATTCCGCGCGAGGATTACCCGGAAGGACGTGAGCCTTATCTTAAATGGCGTAAAGATCTCGCCCTGCACCATGCTGCCATTGCCGAACGCTTAATGAAAGAAGCAGGTTATGGCGATGAAACAATAGATCGTGTTAAGCAAATCATCCTGAAGCAACGAATTAAAGTTGATCCTGATGTTCAGACCATGGAGAATGCACTTTGCCTGGTGTTCCTGCAATTACAATATGAAGAGTTCCGCAAAAAATATGAACCTGAGCCAGAGAAAATAATAAATATTCTTCGGAAGTCACTATTGAAAATGGATGAGAACGGGCACCGGCTTGCACTGACATTACCTTATTCAGCAAACGGATTTGATTTGATCAAAAAGGCATTAAACAGGTTGTAGATAATAGTGTGGGCATATTCAATAGCTACATTTAAAATTCTGTCTTTTAACTGTGGACGCTTGAAAGTGTCGGAAAAGTTTATTTATCTTGAGCGATAACATTGTTAAATTATTGAAAAATATGAGGAGTTTAAAAATAACTTGGATACGTGTTGTTGTAAGCCTTTTTGCCGGAGGCATTTTAGCTGAATCAATAACTCTTTTAACTATTGATTATACTCGTCCGCAATCCAGTAATATTGGTTCACATCTTTTGTTCGCCGTACTTATTTATTTTGTACTAACATGGTATGTGAACAGATTTGTAAAAAACACCCCTCCACCTCTTTAGCTCTACACTTATAAAAAACATCAGAAATAAATTTAAGAATTCTCCCGTCCCGGCAGGGTCCTTTCAGGGGAATCTGCGGAGACAGGAGATCTAAATAATTAATTCACATCAAACCAAAGCTTTGTTGTAAGCAGGTCGGCCCCCTGGTCGGCTACCGCGGCTTTGTAATTTGCTCCATTTAATGATTGTTCAGTACCCGGATAGATAAAGCGAACCGGGATTTTGCCGTTAAGGGTACCGGCCACCGCAGGCTGTAGTTGCGGATAGTCGAGCCTGCGCCATTCGGCAAAAGCTTCAAGGCCTTGTCCAAACAGGGCTATCCATTTCTGTTCGCCAATTGATTTTTTGAAGTTAGCAGCATCATATTTTACAGCAGGCAATGCCGTATAAGTATCAACAGCGGCACCCTGGATCCCATATTGATTAAGTGAAGCTGTTACAGCCTGGTTATACAGGCTTGCAGCATCTTCAGTGGTAAAACCGCGTGCGGCGGCTTCGGCTCTGTCAAACAAAACCTCGGCGTAGCTTATTATAACAGCAGGAGCATGCGGCGCCAGAAAGTAAGCTCCCGGCCTTGATGTTTTTGTAAAACCGAGGTTGCTGGCATCTCCAACCAGTAATCCGTTAGGAATCCCAACATAAGTTTGCGGCGTAGCATCCTGGGTTTTACTAGCGTACACAGGTAAGCGAGGATCATTCAGCGAAAATAATTTATCAACTATAGTTTTACTGATGCGGTAATCATCGCGGGTATCAAAAAGGTTGCTCACCGGGTTTTGGTTTGGCGAATCCAAATATACCAGCTGGGCGATTTCAGCATTTGAGCTGATGTATGCGCCGCCTTCGCTTTGGATCTCCGCTAAAATTTGTTTGGCTTTAACGGCATCACGGTCTGCTATGCGCAGGGCTATGCGCAGGCGCAATGAGTTGGCGAATTTTTTCCAGAGCGCAATATTATTGCCATAAATAACATCACCCGCAATGGCCTTGCCCGCCGGATTAAGCGCTGCCTGTGCTGTCTTCAAATCATCAAGCAGGGCATAATAAACATCTTTTTGGGTGTCATAAGCGGGGGTAAGGTACTGATCAATATTAGTAGCTTGCTTGTATGGAATATCGCCATACGCATCAGTCAATAAAGTAAATACCCACGAACGCAGCACCAAAGCAACGCCTTTATAATTGCTGTTTGCCTGTGCATTGCCAAGTTTAATGATCTGGTTAAGGTTTACAATACTTTTTGAATAGCCCACAGTCCACAATTCCTGGAAAGCGCTGTTCGAGTAAATATACCTGTCGGGATCTGTGTATTGAATTTTAGCCCAGTATTGCACAAACAACAGGCTCGACTCCATGGTATTGGCAACACCCCAGTAAGTATCGGCAGTTGCCTTTGTGGCAGCAGTAAGCAAATAATCCGGCTGCGCATTTTGTGATGCGTTAGGGTTCTGATTAATTTTTACCAGGTCTTTTTTGCACGATGTTACCGATAGGATGAGCACACCTGATAATAATAGAGTTATATATTTTAGTTTCATGATTTTAGAATTTAAGGTTAATGTTAAAACCGATGTTGCGCACAGTTGGTAAAGTAAGATCTTCCAAACCTTGTCCGTTGCCATTGTTAAAGGCTGTTTCAGGATCGATGTTAGGTGCGTTTTTATGGATGATCCATAAGTTACGACCAACAACCGATATGGTAGCCGATTGTAAACCGCTACCTTTTACCCATTTAGACGGTAAGGTGTACCCCAGCTTAACTTCACGCAGCTTTATGTATGAGGCATCGTA
>JAQBOS010000100.1 GCA_028287925.1 Mucilaginibacter sp.
ATTGATATCCAAATGGTAATCCCCGTTCCATGGTGTTTGGATCTCATTGGCCCATAAACCCTGTAAATTTGGCGGTAACAAACCAACCCTGGTACTGCAAATGGACAAGTAACGCCCGAACTGGAAAAATAGAACCGGGAAAGCCTTGTCGGCATCGGGGTTAGCATGATAATTTACCAGGCGCTCATCCGTAGGTATATTAGGTACGGATTGATCGCCGATAGACAGCTGTACCCGGTCAAATAGCTTACGATAATAACTTAAATGCTGCGCTTTTTCTGCATTATAGTTGGTATGTATGGCTTTATTTAAAATTGACGCTACCTTTTGTTTATAAAGCGGATCTTTAAAATTAGTGCCGGTTGAAATATAAAGGACAACGCTTGTTGCATTTTTTACTACAAGCTCATCACCATTAATACTTACAGCACCACCATTTAAAACAGGTTTTACCTGGGTTAGGTATTTCATCCCAGGTGCTTCTGAACCGCTTGCCAGTTGTCCGTACATTTGAAGCATACCGTTTTCCGCCTTTACGGTTGCCCTTTCAGGCCGCGACAGTGCAATAGAAAAATTAAGCCGTCCGGACTTATCCGCAGAGAGTTTAATAATGCTGATATCGTTACCAAAGCTGGTAAAGTACTCACGGGTATAAGTTACCCCGCCTGATTTATAGGAGCAGGTAGCTATTGCGTTGTTTAAATTTAAGGTACGTTTATAATTTTCAATTTTTGTACTATCCGCCGGTTGGCCATTATAGCTGAATTTAAGCGACAGGTTCCCCAAAACCTGGTAACATCCGAAAGCAACATTAGCCCCGTTACCGCTGCCTGATCCGGGCCCTTTACAGATATAATTAGAATCTACCAAGAGCTGTGCCTCATCATTTTTACCTTCGGCAAGCAACTTCCTGATGCGTGGCAGGCTTTTATAGGCATCATAGTTATTTGCATCCTGCGGCGAACCGGACCATAGGGTAATATCATTCAATACAATGTTTTCCCGGTTAATTCCTCCATCGGGCATCATACCTAAACGGCCATTGCCTAATGGTAAGGTTTCTTCCCAATGGGTTGCGGGTTTATTATACCAAAGCTGTAAGTTGTTTTGCTGGCAAAAGCCAACGCGGCATAAAACTGTAAATAATACAGTTAAAAGTAATTGCAGTTTTTTAATCATAATGTTAATTTTTATCAGGACAGATCAGGAATTATTTTGGCTTGTTTAGTTTAATTGGCGGAAATAAAATTACAATATAATATTTTGTTATAAAATGGATAAATCTTTAATAAAAATGGATTATCCTATTGTTTTCCAATAAATAAACAATCGATGGATTATTATTACGGGTGTTCAAAAGATTTGTTGTCCCTTACAGTAAGAGCCTTCGGCTCGATACATCTTGTAACAATGGGTTTCAACCCGTTGAAAACTCATATTACACGTATGGAGTGCCATCGGCACGATGCTTATCAATCTTAGGAAGTATTTATCATTTTGTATGGATTTATATGTACCGAACCTATGGTTCTTTTTTATCTGCTTTTTATAGCCAACGGATTAAAATCCGTTGTTACAATATAGGTCGAGGCTATGCCTCTGGTAATTCTTTTTTAGCGTTGTGGCAATGAAAATGATGGATTATAAATTTTTCGAAGATTCGTAGATTATTATCCTGAACCTATATCAACACTGATCAATCATTTTTAAAGAAGGTAACTATCCTGCAGGCATTCCCCTTGCTGCTTATATTTTTACTATTTGCAATTGTTAATTTTAAGATATGCTCCTTGTTTGCAAGGCTTCCATTGAGTAAAAGGTACCAGGGCAAATGCAGAAAACTGCTCCATTGAGTATAGAGATCAATGGTTTTTGATAGACCCCCATCAATTGAATAGGTGACCATTCCCGCATCAGCACCCGATACTACTGCCAGGCCGATTGCGGTTCCCTTAAAAGATAAAGTTAATGAAGCGCCGGGCTGCTCTGCACTTAGAACCGGAACATGTACAAAACCTTCCCTTGTACCCAGGTGATCCTGCGGACTCCAGTTTTCGGTATAGCTCCACTTGCTGTCCCGTTTGGCTGGGGTAAGCGGGTAATAGCTGCCGTTGTTGAAGCTGAATTTATTCAATGGTTTTGGCAAGGACAGGTTGGGGCTGATAGGCAGTGCGTGCAACGCATAATTTTCATGACAAGCCTGCAGCAGGCTTTTGATCGTTTCAAAATAAAGCTCCTGTCCAAAGGGAGCAGGGTGAAGATCCTTAAAATCATCGGCCCAGCTAAATTCATTGGCCTTTAGTTTATCATATACCTCCTTAGCCAGGTTAATGGAAGGCAGGTGATAATGCCCGGCGACTAATTCATGATTCGCTATTTCTACCGGACTAACCCCTTTACTATAATCCTTATTTTTATCAGGATCGGCAAACTCCATCATCACAACATCCACTAATGGATTGTTTTGTTTTGCATGCCTGATAATTCCTTCCAGGTCCCGCACCTGGGTAAGGCTATCGGTACCATTAACCCGGTCGTTTACGGCGGCTTCCACAAAAAGGAGGTCGATCTTTCCGGAATCTAAAACATCCTTTTGTAAACGGAATGCATGGGGTAAGCTGCCTAAAGAAGGGATGCCAGCAGCAATAAAATGAAATTCCGTTTTGGGAAAACATTCTTTAAGATAAGCACAGGTTTTTTCCCGCCAACCGGGATTATAGGTTATTGAACCGCCGAGAAAGGCAACGGTTGTTTTCCTTTTATTTAATGCCGCTTCGAAAAAATGGGGCAAGCCGTTCCTGATCTTAAAATAATCTGTATAAGGCAGGGGCTTTTTCACCGGGTACGAATTACTGAAGATAAAATCGGCATAAAGCTGTGCATGTTTAATAGGGAAATGATGCCCACGCAGTTCCTGGGGACCATCTGTTACAGGGTAAATACTTGCCGGGCCGCCTAACGCAGTATACCGTTGTACAAACAGATCCGTATTCTCTGCCCGCGGTGCTAATTCATCATTGATGCCTATAACATTTAAAACCGGCACTTTAAAAGAAGCTAACCCTTCCAGATTGTCTATTGGATTATCATTATAAGCAATTGCCTGCTGCTCCGTAAAATTATAAACCTGTTTCAATTGTTTCCAGGCGGCTGTATCACCAGGCCCTTTGCCTTTTCCACCCGGCCAGCTTTTAAAGTCGTAAACCGGCGTTTCGTTATATATGCAGCTTACCTTATCAGGGTTTCTTTTAGCCCAGGCTATAGTGTACAAAGCACCCCGGCTTACCCCTTCAAGGCTCACTTGCCGGGCTAATGAAACTGTTTCCGTTAAATACTTATAGAACTTATCCCAAACCTGCATAGCCTGCGGGCTGCCATATTGATCATCCGCATTAATATAGGCTACATAAAAGCCTCTTTTTAGCAATATGCTATCCATTTGGGTGTGCCAGTCGGG
>JAQBOS010000121.1 GCA_028287925.1 Mucilaginibacter sp.
TAAACCGTACCAGGTTGACCTTGCATTTTATTATATTAAATTATTGAGTCTTATTGGTGCTGTTAGCTCTTATCGCGATTCAAAAAAGGAATTTTACGCCGATCATTGCAAAGTGATTGTTGATGATAAAAACGAATTTGTAGTACCCAAAGAGAGCGTGCTGCTGGTTGAATAATACAGCTAATAAAAATACTTTGATTTTATTGCAAAAGCTCCTGTTTTAGGGGCTTTTGCTGTTTTATACTGTAGCTTGTAACAATATTGTTTGATTTTATTAAAAAATGGTTTAATGTTAAAAAAGTATTATACCATTTACAAATGGATTTTTAACTTAGTAAACCCATTACCGACCGTTAAACCCTAAATTCAAATGAAACAGAAAATATTTTATTTCTTCCTTTTCCTTGCGGCTTTTGCTTTTTTTCATCAGCCATTATACGCTCAAAGTACGGCCATAGGTATTTTTGACGACCAGGGTGATGTTGGGGTGGTAAAACACAAAGGTAGCGGAACTTATGATCCAAAGCTGCAGGCATATAGCCTGTCGGGTTCGGGATCAAACATATGGGCTAAAGCCGATGGCTTTCATTTTGTGTGGAAACGCATGAAAGGCGATTTTATATTACGTACCAATGCCGCCTTTATTGGTAAAGGTGTTGAAGATCACCGTAAGATCGGCTTGATGGTTCGCACATCGCTCGATTCAAATTCAAAACATGTAAACGCCGTAGTGCATGGCGATGGATTAACCTCGCTACAATTCCGTAAAACAGTTGGCGGCGAAACAGAGGAGAAAAAATCAACGCTTACACATGCTGATGTTATCCAGCTTGAAAGGCACGGCAGTAAATACACCATGTCTGTAGCGCACAAAGGCGAACTTTTTATTGAAGAAGAAGTAAGTGATATTGATTTGGGGGATGATGTATACGTTGGCATTTTCATTTGCTCACACAATGCAAATGTTACCGAAAAGGCTACATTTAATAATACAAGGATAGTAGTGCCCGCACCTGCCGGCCTGGTGCCATATCGCCAATATTTAGGAAGCAGCATTGAGATCCTTGATCTTGAAACACAAAATAGCCGCATTATTTATCAGTCGCCAAAATCACTCCAGGCACCAAACTGGATGCAGGATGGAAAGAATCTGCTTTATAACAGCGAAGGTTTACTTTATAAATTCGATCTGAAAACAAATACGCCGACCGTATTTAACACAGGATCGGCAAAAAATAACAATAACGATCACGTGCTGTCATTTGACGGAAAATGGCTGGCCATAAGCAGCGCCGACAAAACGGGTAACTCTATTGGCTGGGTTGTTTCAACAAAAGGAGGAGAGCCGCGCCGGATGAATGAAATTGGCCCGTCATACATGCACGGCTGGTCGCCCGATGGTAAATACATCGTATTTTGCGGAGAAAGAAATAAGGAGTATGATGTTTATCGCATTCCATCGGCTGGCGGACCCGAAGAACGGTTAACAAACAGCCCCGGACTTGATGACGGCCCTGAATATTCGCCTGATGGAAAATATATCTACTTTAATTCTGTACGAAGCGGTTTAATGCAGGTTTGGCGCATGAAAGCTGATGGCAGCGAGCAAACACAATTAACAAACGACGATTATAATAACTGGTTCCCTCACGTTTCGCCTGATGGAAAATGGATAGAGTATATTACCTTCCTGAAAAATGAAGTGTCCCCCGGAGATCACCCTTTTTACAAGCATGTTTATTTAAGGGTAATGCCCGTAGATGGCGGTCCGTCAAAAGTTATTGCCTATCTTTACGGTGGGCAGGGAACCATCAATACCCCATCATGGTCACCTGACAGCAAGCACTTAGCCTTTGTAAGTAATACCAGTTTATTATTTCCTGTATTTCCAATCGCAACTAATTAAAACCTGAAAAAATGAATCCATCACGCAGAACATTTATAAAAAACAGCGCAATTGTTGTGGCAGGCGCTGCGCTACTTCCTGAAACTTTATTGGCCGAACCTAAAAAAATAACCCGGCTTGGCGTACAGCTTTATAGTGTAAGGGATGCAATGGGCAAAGACCCAATGGGGACTCTAAAAAAATTAAGCGAAGGCGAAGTAAAGCATGTTGAGCATGCCAATTATATAAACCGCAAATTTTATGGCTATACCGCTAAAGAGTTTAAAAAGATCTTAAACGACCTTTCCATGCAAATGCCAAGCGGCCATACCGTAATGACAGCTCATGATTGGGACAATGACAAAAAGGACTTTACCGATAAATGGAAATATACCATTGATGACGCTGCCGAGGTTGGCCAAAGATATGTGATAAGCCCATGGCTTGATGAAAACCTGCGTACTGACATGGACGGATTAAAACGCTTTATGGAACAGTTTAATAAGTGTGGTGAATTATGCAAAGCACACGGGATGAAATTTGGCTACCATAATCATGATTTTGAGTTTAGTACAAAAGTTAGCGATGGTACACTTTATGATTTTATTTTGAACAATACCGATCCGTTATTGGTAGCCCAGCAACTGGATACCGGTAATATGTATGGCGTACCAGGTGGGGATGCCATGGCGATGATCAATAAATATCCCGGACGGTTTGAGCTGATGCACGTAAAGGACGAGATAAAAAGCACTGCCCAGGGCGAAATGGGCCATGGTTATGAAAGTACCATTCTTGGGCGGGGAGTACTGCCTATAAAGGATATGGCAAAAGCTGCCCGCAGAAAAGGCGGAACCTCACAGTTTATTATTGAACAGGAATCGTACCAGGGCAAAGATCCCATCGATTGTGTAAAAATTGACTTACAAACCATGAAAAAGTGGGGATTTTAATGGTATTATTTTAACTTACAGCTTCTTTTGAAACCTCTATACATAATAAGAGATCAATAAACTTGTTTTATAAATGGGAATAATAATAAACCCGGTAATTTTTATCAAT
>JAQBOS010000341.1 GCA_028287925.1 Mucilaginibacter sp.
CCGGCAGGGCAATGGCCATATTATTTTCGAAAATGTTTGAAATAGACTTTGACCGCAAAAGCCAGTCGTCCTTTATGATTTTTACGGGACAGAAAGATCATGAGGATGAGCCAATAAAAAAGGCGCAGGAATTTATTGAGAATAATTACCAGGGTAAAATAACAATTGATCAGCTTATAAAGATGCTGGCATTAAGCAGGAGGAATTTTGAACGCAGGTTTAAAAAGGCTACTTCAAATACCATTATTGAATACATCCAAAGGGTTAAAATTGAAGCTGCCAAGAAAGGCCTTGAAGCCGGCCGGAAACCCGTTACAGAACTGATGTATGAGGTTGGTTATTCTGATGTTAAAGCATTCCGGTCAATTTTTAAAAAGCTCACCGGGTTATCTCCAATTGAGTATAGAAACAAATACCAAAACAATTAAGGTATCAGGCCCCACCAGTAACACTTTCCACTTCCGGACTTTCCGGACACTTTCGGACTAACTCAAATCCTTGTAAAGGTCATCGTTTTCCCTATAAGTTTAATGTGCCAGTAGCCTTTAACCCTTAGCTGTCCTTTTTTATCAATATAAGCGGCGGCATTCCATTCCTTGCCGTGTTTTGAGTCATAGATCATCCCATTTTCCCAGCTATCGGTATTCGGGTGATATTCCAGATTGCGCAAAAGATCCATACCAAGTATTTTACGGCTGCGCAATGCCGGGTTTGGATTGCGCCTGTCGGTCCAATAATCCATGGGTTTGCCATCTGTATCACTAAACCATATTAATTTCACCTTATACTCCTTTCCTTCCATAAATATCTGTACCCTCAAAGTTTTGTCTGTTTTTTCCCATTTACCGCAGATCCTTTCGGCAGGTTTAAAAGCTTGTCCCTTTGAGGCGGCAGTTGTGCTTAAGATAAGTACAAAACAGATGTACAGGTATTTTATTGGCATTGAAAAAAAGGTATTTATTATATAAAACGATGTTATTGTCAATTACTGTACTGCCATACTTAATTAAAGCATAAACGCAATTTAAATTTGATAAACGAAAATCAAAGACTTAAATCAAAAAAAGTTACTACATCGTTTTAGTTGATTTATACGATTTGTAACAAAGTTTTTAGTCCCTTTCAACGGTGTATCTGCTACACAACGTCTATATTTGGCTCAACCAATTGTTCCGTCCTTATGAAAAAACTGCAACTGTTACTGTCACTTCTACTATTCTGCTCTTTCGTATCCGCCCAGGAAAAAAACATCTACCACAAAGGCTGGGTTGATTTTAACAAGAACGGCAAAATGGATGTATTTGAAGATCCATCCCAAACTATTGATAAACGGATCGACGACCTCCTGAGCCAGATGACCGTTGAGGAAAAAACCTGCCAGCTGGCTACCTTATATGGCTATAAAAGGGTTTTAAAGGAAGAAATGCCAACCCCATCATGGAAGAACGAAGTCTGGAAAGATGGAATAGCTAATATTGATGAAGAGTTAAACAACTTAACCTCAAAAACCGATGATGCGCCAACACAATACTCTTTCCCTTACAGTAAACATGCATCGGCTATAAATACTATTCAAAAATGGTTTGTTGAGGAAACCCGGATGGGCATCCCTGTTGATTTTACCAATGAGGGTATCCACGGGCTTAATCACGACAGGGCGACTTCCCTTCCTGCTCCTATTGCCATTGGCAGCACCTGGGATAAAGAGCTGGTGCGCCGGGCGGGACAAACTGTTGGTAAAGAGGCTAAAGCTTTAGGTTACACCAACGTTTATGCACCTATATTAGACGTTGCCCGCGACCAGCGCTGGGGCCGCGTAGTGGAAACTTATGGCGAAAACCCATTTTTGATTGCGGAGCTGGGCAAGCAGATGACGCTTGGCATCCAGGAAGAAGGCGTTGCATCAACCTTAAAGCATTTTGCAGTGTACAGCATGCCCAAAGGTGGCAGGGATGGCGCGGCACGTACTGACCCGCATGTGGCGCCAAGGGAAATGTACCAGCTTTACCTCTATCCTTTCCGCCGGGTGATCCAGGAAGCACATCCGCTGGGCGTTATGAGCAGCTATAACGACTGGAATGGCGAGCCCATTACTGGCAGCTATTACTTTTTAACCGAATTACTGCGCCAAAAATTCGGCTTTAACGGTTATGTGGTATCTGACAGCGAAGCGGTTGAATACCTCTATAGCAAACACCATGTTGCAGGTGATATTAAAGAGGCCGTGCGCCAGGCTTTTGAGGCCGGCTTAAATGTGCGTACCAACTTCAGCATGCCGCAAACGTATATTATGCCCCTGCGCCAGCTTTATAAAGAAGGTAAGATCAATATGAAAACGCTTGATTCGCGGGTGGGTGATGTATTGCGGGTTAAGTTTAAGCTGGGCTTATTTGATGATCCTTATGTAAAAGACCCTAAAGCGGCTGATAAGATAGTACATAGTGAAGCATCGTCAGCCATGGGCCTGCAAATGAACCGTGAAGCAATGGTGCTGTTAAAAAACCAGGGAAATTTATTACCGCTAAATAAAGCAAACATTAAAAACATACTGGTAACCGGCCCGCTGGCTACCGAAAAAAATTATGCTACCAGCCGTTACGGACCATCGCACAACCCGGTAACCAATGTGCTAGACGGGATAAAGAATTATGTGGGCACCAGTGCTACTGTTACCTACACAAAAGGCTGCAACATAGTAGATGCTACCTGGCCCGAAAGTGAAATCATTGAAACGCCATTAACCGCTAAGGAACAGGCAGATATTGACTCCGCTGTAACAGCGGCCAAAAATGCTGATGTGGTAATTGCTGTGGTTGGCGAGGATGTGGAGCGGGTGGGCGAAAGCCTTTCGCGCACAGGTTTAAACCTGCCAGGCCGTCAGTTAAAGCTGATCCAGGCTTTGCAAGCTACAGGAAAGCCTGTGGTTATGGTGATGATAAACGGCCAGCCGCTTACCATAAACTGGGAAAACAAATATGTACCTGCCATACTGGAAGCCTGGTTTCCCGGCCCCGAAAGTGGAAAAGTTATTGCTGAAACTTTGTTTGGCGACAATAATCCTGGCGGCAAGTTGTCCATTACCTTCCCGAAAACTACGGGGCAGCTGGAGTTTAATTTTCCGTTTAAACCCGGCTCGCAAGCCGG
>JAQBOS010000146.1 GCA_028287925.1 Mucilaginibacter sp.
GGTCAACAAAATTGTATTCAAATGGTTGCTCGGGATTAAAGCGTTTAAATATTGGCTCAATAGTCTGCACAGCTTTATTTGCGCTCATTTTAGGGTTTATTTTAAGCAATATCGTGCTTCCGGGGCCCCTGCTAAGAAAAAATACTGATGGCTTTACCTGTCCATAAGGCGAATCAACAATAATATCCTTTATTACACCCACTATTTTGAATTGGTTGCCGTAATATTTTACATAATCATTCACCGGGTTTTTAAGCCCCATAAATTTCACCGCAGCTTCATTGATCACCACTGCCGATGAGTCGGATATAAATTCCCTGGAAAAATCGCGCCCGCCTTTAAATTGCCAGCCGGCTGTTTTGCCATATTCAGGTGATACTGCCGCTTGCTGAAAATCAACACTAAGGTTAGGGTCTTTATCTTTCCATTCAATGGCGCTTGTACTGCCTGCCGATGAAGTAGGGGCAACGTCGCCTTCGGCCATGGAAATTACAGCCCCGGTTTTAAAAAGCTCATCTTTTACCGCTTCATAATTTTTATGGATCTCCTGTGTGCCAATTGGAACAGATACCAAACCGTCACGGCTATAACCCACAGGCCTGTCCTCGGCAAACTTTATCTGGCGGAAAACCACTACAGTACCAACAATAAGCGTGATTGATACCGTAAATTGAACCACAACCAGTACTTTACGCGGGATGGCAGCAAATCGCCCAACCTTGAATGAGCCTTTTAACACTTTAACAGGCTGGAAAGAAGAAAGGTAAAACGCCGGATAACTACCCGCTATTAACCCTGTAAGCAAGCTAAAGCCAATGCTCAGCACCCAGAATAATGGCGAACTCCAAAGAATGCTAATTTGTTTATCGGCTACTTCATTAAAAAAGGGTAAGCTTAATTGTACAAATAGTATTGCCAGCAAAAAAGCAATAGCTACACATAAAAGGGATTCACTAAAGAACTGGTAGATCAGTTGTCCTCTCAGCGAACCTATTGCCTTGCGGATGCCCACCTCTTTGGCGCGTTTCTCTGACCGTGCTGTGCTTAAGTTCATAAAATTAATGCAAGCCAGCAATAGCACAAATAATCCTATAATACCAAACATCCAAACATATTGAATGCGGCCGCCAATGTTTTTTCCATCTTTAAACTCATCATATAAATGCCACTTGTTCATTGGCTGTAAAAAAAGGGCGGGTTTCTTTTTGGCAAGCACCGCACTTACTTTATGCAGCTTTACATCCCTTATTTTTAATGATGTAACGGCCATATTGGCATTGTCGGCCATTTGCACGTATAAGGTACAAAAATTAGGTCGCCATGGCTCGTTCATTGATTTTATATCATTGGCGTTATAAAACATTTCCCACGACCCGATAAAGCCAAGATCGGCAAAGGTTGAATTTCGGGGCAGATCCTTGTAAACACCCGCTACTTTTGCCAGTATCTGGTTATCTATTTTTAATGTTTTACTTATAGGATCAGCATCACCGAAATAAGCTTTAGCGGTTGATGCAGAGATAAGGATAGATGTAGGGTCTTTCAAGCCGCTTCTAGCGCCTTTCAGCATCTCAAGGCTTAGCATTTCAGGGCCCTGCGTTTCTATAAAGCCACCATTGCGGGTGATTTTTTTATTGTCAAGCGCCAATAAATGATTGCCCATGCCTGCAGCCATTACCACATATTTAAAATCACTGCCGTAGCTTTTTCGCAGCTCAGCAGCCAGGGGGTAGGGCACCTGGTCCCAGGTTTGTACCTCGCCGTTATTGGTGACGTTTTGTTTTACCTGGGCAATGTGATCGTAATTTTGAAAAGATTTATCAAATGACAACTCATCCCAGATCCAAAGACCGATTAGTATAGCTACGGCCATACCAACCGACAATCCCGCAATGTTGATAAAGGAGTGTACTTTGTTTTTAATAAGGTTACGCCAGGCAGTTTTGAGGTAGTTTTTGATCATGGTATTACGCGTTTAAGAATTAACGCTGCTAAAATTTCATGCCATGTTTGTAACGTATTGATAATAATTGTTTTATATGCTTTTTTATTGAATAAGATGTATCGTTTTCGTACGGTAGATTGTTCGGTTTTAGGTGGGAGGGAAGGTTATAAAGCTGTTTTGAAAAAGAGCAGACTTTTATATTGAACCCGGTCGTTAATATGCCGACTTCATACCTGGGAAACCAGGTTTGAATGTAGCGTAAGCCGGTTAAAACAACAAAAGCCCTTAAAAACTGATCTTAAATCAATTTCTTAAAACGACATTGGCCCATGACCGCTGCCAAAAGGAAATTTATTAACCCTGCCATGTGAATGATCACAATAAGAGTGATCCCGATATAATTTTTGAAATAAAATTGTATGAGCAGGTGATTCTGGTTTACTAGTTTCAGTCTTATCAGGCTGATTAACTATAGTAGTTTTTTTCTTCATGATAACATCCTCTGAATAAATAGGTTTAGAAAATTGGTTATACTAAGTTAAGCACAAAATCACGCATTTCAAATAACTATTTTAATTAAAATTTTAAGAGATGTGTAATTGTTTTCTGATAGTGCTGGGGTGCTACCTTCGGGATTGATTTATTATTTTAGAATTAACTATATTTGTTTCAATGAATCTTTCGTCTCAACATATTGATAAGATCCGAAGTTTTTTTTCTAACCGCCCGGTAAAGAAGGCTTATATATTTGGCTCTTATTCAAGGGATGAGGCAGATCAAAACAGCGACATTGATATATTGGTTGAATTGGACCATACCACACCTATAGGAATGAAATTTTTTACCTATAAGGACGAGCTTGAGCAGATTTTAAAGAAGAAAGTCGATTTAGTTAGTTACGAAGGCATTTCAAAATATATTAAACCGCTTATCGACAAAGACAAGATTTTAATATATGAAAGGTAGTCTGGGTGACAAGGTAAGACTAATGCATATTTTGGATGCAATTAACGAAACCGAAATTTACCTTCATGATAGTTCATATGAACAGTTTTTAGAGCGTTCGGAGAAACGCTTTGCTACCATTAAGCAAGTTGAAATTATTGGAGAAGCCTGCAATGCGCTCTCTGATGAATTAAAATTGGCCAATGATTCAATTCCCTGGAAAGCAATAATTGGTTTTAGAAATATATCGGTACATGAGTATTTTGGTGTAAATCTGCAACTTGTGTGGGAAATTGCTAAAAACGACCTTCCTGATTTAAAAGAAAAAATGCAGATTATACTTAAAGCATTAGCATAGCATAATTTATTAGCAAAAATAAGAACCTTTGTCATAGCAACGCCCAAAAGAACATTTGTGTTGATTTCTATAATATATTTGTAAGAACCAAAAACCATAATGAAAAAAATCCTATTCAGCATTTTACTTGCCTCTTCAGTTGTTTTTAGTGGATTTGCACAGCAGTTTGAGGTAGCCTACGCTTCATCATCAGACCAATCATTTACAGGGTATGTTGTCCTTTACCTATCTAAAGAAAATAAGATCCCTAAAAGCAGTATGGTAGGGTTTGGGTCTGACCCTTGTTTTTCTGTTTATGTAAAGAATATAAAACCAGGTGCTACGGTTAAAATAGATGATAAGGCAGCAAGTTTTCCAGCGCTTTTATCGGACATTGAGCGCGGCCAATATTATGCACAGGTAGTGTGGGATAAAAACATGGGTGGCCGCACTATAGCCGAAAGTCCCGGGAATTTGTACAATGATCCTGTAAAGATCGAGATAAATAAAAACACTAAAACAACTTATCACCTTTATGCTGATAA
>JAQBOS010000150.1 GCA_028287925.1 Mucilaginibacter sp.
TGTCTTTCACTTTCCGGAATCGGGAAAAATTGATTGGTGGTAAAGCTAAAGTTAGGCTTGTTTTTAAGCGCGTTACCGGCATAAGCTGATCCATAACGGATGATATCAAAAAAGCGATGAAACTCAAGAGCCAGTTCAGAGCGCCTTTCCCTGCGGATAATATCACGAAGCTGGGACTGATCGGTAATTGTAACATCAGGCAATAAGCCTGCGGGTACGGTACCAAATCCGGGCAGCGAACTATCATTCAAATAACTTTCACGGGCGCGTTTGCGCACCTTGTTAAGCGGCGCAAGAGCTGCTCCGCTATTCCCGGCCTCATTAAGCGCTTCTGCTTCAATTAACAATACTTCGGCAAACCTGATGGCCTGGTAGTTTAAATTACCATCTCCCCTGATGCTTACCGGAATTTCTGATAAGGGTTGGGTATGTTTTTTACTTACATAACCGGTTGTGCTCCAGGCAGGGTCAAACGCACTATCGAAATAGGAATGCCCCGCTCTAGCAACGGTATAATCCAGGCGTGGGTCAACCGTACCATCTGATGCAGTTTCAAAATTATCAACCAGGCTTTGTGTTGGCAGATAAAAACCGTAGCCATTTAACGGGCGCGGTGCAAACCAGGCGTTTAAATTATTACCCTGGAAAGGGACCAGACCTGAAGTATGCAGGACGGAAAACACGCCTTCAGCATTATTTTTAGTAGCCGCCCTAAAGTTATCTACAAAAGCAGGTAACAGGCTATAAACACCCAACGCGTCAACAGCTTGAGCAGTTGACGCTGCGAGCGCCCATTTCTTTTCAAAAAGATACGTTTTAGCCAATAGAGCCAATGCGGCGCCTTTGGTAACCCGACCTATATCAGTACCTGTACGGGTTGTAGGTAAAACGCTGGCAGCTGCGGTGCAATCCTTTTCTACCTGGGCGTAAATTTGCGCCTGTGGCAGGGCCGGGCTTTGCAGTTCTTCGGGGGTCTCTACTTTTAAATGCAGCGGGATATCACCATAAACTACTGTTAAATTAAAATAATAGTAGGCGCGCAAAAATTCCGCCTGCCCAACAACATCATTTTTAACAGCGTCAGACACAGCCTTGTTACTTGCAGGTAACCCGTCAGTTACTACGTTACATTTAAAAACACCATCATAATATCTTTTCCAAAGGCCTTCAACTGCTGAATTTGCAGGATTGATATTAAAATTCTGGATGCTTAAAAAATCGCCCTGGTCGCCGTCGCTGCTTCCTTTTATGGCATCGTCCGAAGCTAAATCGCCTAAAACCCAGATTGTATTTGAGGAGGCGTCGGTAAACGTAAGGGGCGAATAAGCCGCATTTACGCCTAGTTTCGCGTTGGCATCATTGGTGAAAAAATTATCACCCTGGTACTGACCAAGTACCGGCTGTTCCAGGAACTTTTTGCACCCGCCTGCTATCAATAACAGGCATGCGCTTAAACAGATATATATATATTTTGCTTTCATCTCTATATATTTTTTAGGTTAGAAATTAGCGTTAACACCAAACGTTATGGTACGTGCCGATGGATAAGTTCCCCAGTCAATGCCTACTGCCGTTACGGTGCTGCCATTGTTACTGTTATTATACTGTTCAGGATCAAGCCCGGTGTATTTGGTAAAGGTTAACAGGTTTTGGCCACTCACGTATACACGCACTGAAGAGATCCCAAGGCTTGATAAAGCATCTTTACCCAGCCTATATCCGATTTGCACATTTTTAAGCTTTAAATACGATCCGCTTTCGAGGAAACGGGTAGATGGCATTTTGTTATTGTTTCCATCTGTCCATGATAAAAGCGGGAAGGTATTGGTTGATCCCGGCCCCGTCCAGCTTTGGGTGGCAATGCGTTCCGTAATATTGAACGGACGGTAAAAGCCTTCAATATCTGTAAGCACCTGGTTGTATATTTTATTACCATATACACCCTGGAAGAATACATTCAGATCGAAATTCTTATACGTTACATTGGCAGTTAGGCCATAAGTGAATTTCGGGATCGGGCTGCCTACAAAAGATTTGTCTTTATCGTCAATAACGCCGTCGCCATTTACATCCTTATACATCACATCGCCCGGCCTGATGCCCGGCCCCTGGTATGCATGCGTAAATACCTGCTGCGCGTTTTGAAAAATGCCCTCCTGCTGTAACAGGTAAAATTCACCAATGGGGTGTCCTACAGCTGTTAACGTACCATAGTAATTATTATCAATTCTGCCGGATGCAATAGGTGTGCCACCAGCAAGCGCCGTTACTTTATTGTTAACCGTAGCGAAATTGCCGCTCAAACTATAGCTCCAGTCGGTATTGAGTGTTTTTTTATAGGTTAATTCCAGCTCAAGACCATTGTTAGTTACATTACCGGCATTTACTGCAGGGTTACCACCGTTACCCGCACTGCTTGGTAAAGGCAGGAACAGCAACATATTTGATGTTTTTTTAACATAATAATCTGCGCTTAACAATAAGGCATTCTCGAAAAAACCGATATCCAAACCTGCGTCTTCCTGTGTGCTTGACTCCCAGCGGATATTTGGGTTACCCTTAGTTGTTATGCTATATCCCTGGTTAGTTGTTCCTCCAAATGGATAGTAAAAACCGCCGCTAAAAGTTGAGGTATAAGGATAAAGTCCTATCTGTGAATTTCCTAGCTGACCAACACTCGCGCGTAATTTCAGGGTAGAAATAGGCTTAATATCTTTCATAAAATCCTCCCGGTCTATCCTCCATCCTAATGAACCTGAGGTAAAGCTCTGGTACCGGTTTGAAGGATCAAGCTGTGATGACCCATCCCTGCGATAGCTTACACTGGCAAGGTATTTATTATCATACTGGTAATGTACGCTGCCAAACAGGGAGAATAAAGCAAAATGCGATTCCCCACCCCCATTGAGCGCGGTTGACAGTGTACCGTCATCAAGATATTGAAAAGTAGGGCTTTGATTAATATACCCTGTTCGTGATGCCGAGATCCCCTGCTGATCCTGTTTTATAAGCTCGGAACCTGCTAAAAAGTTCACTACGCTTTTTCCAAGGGTAAGGTCATACGTAGCAGTATTGGTCCAGTTATAATTTAAATTATTATTGTGTGATTGAGCAAGTGAGTTGGGAGAGTTAAAAAAACGATCGATCCCGAAAGTTTCAAAAAACTGCTTATAGTCCGTTTGGATCAGGTTTAAGCCAATGTCTGATTTTATTTTCAGGCCCTTTATCGGGTCTACTTCTGCATACGCATCGCCTAATATAGAATACCCGTAAGAGTTATCATTACTGGCATCGGCCAGCGCGACAGGGTTTATACCATCGCCTAAAAAATTACCGTTTACACTGGCGTCCTGTTTTGGCAGATCGACAAATTGCCCGTTCGCGTTGTAAACCGGTGTGCCTGGTGTGCGGAATAATGCATAACGCACAATACTGGCTGCCGCTCCGCTGTAACCATCGCCTGAGGTTCCAACAGTCCTGGTTTTTGAGTAACTAAGGTTAACATTGGTACCCATTTTAAAATACTTCGATATTGTACTGCTTATCGCGGTGCGCAGATTAAACCTGTTGAAAGATGAATTTTTTATTAACCCATCCTGGCTGAAATAATTACCTGAAACAATGTATTGCGAGTTTTCATTACCACCGCTTAATGATAAAGAACCATTACTGACACGGGCCGGCTTAAGAATTTGTTTTAACCAGTTTACATCGGACAGTGTCCTCGCAAGGCTATCTGAAATCTTTGACCGGCCGTCATTTGTAGCTGCTGTATTAAAAGCGCTAACATATTGCGCGTTATCAGCCATTTTAATTAAATGCTGAGCAGTTTGTACGCCGGTATAAGCACTAACGCTTAATTTGGCCTTGCCTGAACTTCCTCTTTTAGTGGTTACTATAACCACGCCGTTTGATGCCCTTGCTCCATAAATAGCAGCGGATGAGGCATCTTTAAGTATGTTGATACTTTCAATATCATTAGGCGAGATCTCATTGATCCCTTCTTTTGTTGGCACACCATCTACAATATAAAGCGGATCATTATTATTTATGGTACCAACACCGCGGATGCGGATATTTATTCCATCGCCCGGGGCGCCTGTGTTCTGCGTAACAGCTACACCAGCAGCTTTACCCTGCAAAATCTGGTCAACGCCACCTACAGGCAGGCCGCTGATGTCCTTACTGCTAACGAGTGAAACCGCACCGGTAAGGTCTTTTTTGCGTTGCGTTGTATAACCTACAACTACAACTTCATTTAAATTGGAGGGAAGGTCCTTTAGCACCACATTAATTTGTGTTCTGCCCCCTACTGCAACTTCCTGGGTTTGGTAACCTATGTACGAGATAACAAGTGTGGCATCTTCCGGCACTGTTACATTAAAACTCCCGTTTACATCAGTAATTGCAAGGTTTTTACCATTTTTAATCCCAACGCTGGCGCCAATAAGGCCCATTCCGGTGGCGTCAGTAACCTTCCCTGTTACTTTTATATCATTTAATACAGCTTTTGGTGCTGATGATTTTGAAGGAAGAATATTTGCTGACAGGCCCGTGCCGTTATGCAGCGGGCTATGTTCATTTACAGGAGCTCCGGATGCTGAAAATTGCACCAATGCTGCCAAAAGCAGGGCAAATGCAAATTTTGAGCCTAACAGAATTCCTTTTTCATATCGACAGATAATGAAATAACTGTAAGTTTTTTTCATATACTTTGTTAATTGAGGTTAATAATTAAATATATCCTATGATTTAACCAGGTGTGGCCAGATCAATGTTGTCCAATAAATAGAAATGCTTTCGCAATCCTTTTTAACTTGTAAAGTTTTTTTAGCAGACTATTTCATAAAATTTTGCCCTTTCTTCTCTTAGTTTAATTGGTGTTGGTTGCTATTGAATATTGTTTGTTTATACTTTCTGTTGATATCGACAGCCTGGCTTTACCGGTTTTTAAAGCCAAAAACTCCCCAAACCCATCAATTAATGATGGATTACTTAAACTAAAGCCGCACTAAATCAGTGGATCAGGTCTATAAAAGGGGGATTGGATCGGGCGGTGCTGGTTTAAAGGGATCAAATACGGCTACCCCTACTTTTGAGTCGGCACAGCCATAGTACAGGAACCATTTCTTTTTAAAGTAAACCAATCCTTCAATAAAAACAGTTCCGTTAACATATTGTCCGCTTTTTTCAAAGGATTCCATAGGGCGTAAAAAAGGGACATCCAGCCGGGCAATTGCCTTGCCCGGATCAGTACGGGAGAATAAAACTTGTCCGGCGCAATAGGAGTTACCATTAAAGCGCTTATCCCCGCCTTCGCCGGGATGATTTTTTCCGTTATAAAAAAGGATAATCCCCTTATTGGTCATTATTGCAGGCGGGCCGCATTCTGTAAGGTCGCTGTCAAAAAAGCCTTTGCGGGGAGATATTAACTGTTTAAGCTCGCCTTTGTTATCCACTACCGGGCTCCAGTCAACCAAATTGGTTGAGGTGGCTGCAAATACATGCAATTCACCCCAGTACATCCAATATTTTCCGTTGATCTTTGTTATCACCTGGTGGTCACCTTCCAATTTTGTTAGTATGGAAGCAGACTTATGCGGGATGTTAAAAAACTTTCCGTTATAAGCTTTTCTGAATATTGGCCCATGTTTTACCCATGTGGTCAGATCTTTTGAAGTGGCTACGCCCAAACGCGGTACCTTGCGGTTCCATTGGGTGTAAAACATTACATAGGTTCCGTTTTCTGTTACCGCAACCCTTGGGTCTTCACAACCACCTGGCCATTCAAATTCTTTCTGGCTATCCATTCCCGGGAATAATACAGGCTTGCTGTTGCGCTTAAAAATAAAGCCATCGTAACTTTCGGAGTAACCAATACGTGATGTGCGGGTTCCAATTTCAACGCCGGTTTTATCTTCGGACCGGTAAAGAACTACTATTTTTCCATTTTTTACTGTAGCGGCCGGGTTAAACGTATAATTGGCCTCCCATTTCACAAGCTTGTTCTGCATCGGGTCAAAAAACTTTGCATTGGTATCGGGCGAAATAATAGGATTAATGTTTTGCGGCCGCGCAAAACCACCAAATGCCCATTTGGGAAGAACATTCTGCCCTGTTGTTTGGGCAATTGAAAAGTTAAAAAATAACAGACAGGCTAAAACTCCCGTCAGTTTAATGAGTCCCTTATTCATTAAAAATATTTATTTAGGTTTTATACTTGGTTTCAACCGATTTGACTTGCAAAACCGGTTTTATGAATTATTAGCAATAGTAATCAATAAAACCGGTTTTGCAAATTTATTTAAAAACTTTTTAGCGACTTCGTCAATTGATGTAGTGTTATATGTGAATTAACATTGGGTCTTGAGTAATAGTCTTTTGTCCTAAGAGCCTGTTTAAATTTTGGAGCTCTATGACGGATAGTATGGTATTCTTTCTTTTATCGTTTATTTAAACTGGGGCTGCGCCTCTGAATTGTCCTTTTAATAAAACAAATCTAAACCTTAAGGTAAGAGCCATCGGCTCGGCAAATTTTGTAACAACGGATTTTAATCCGTTGAAGCAGTAAAAAACAACAAAAAGAACAGTATGTTCGAACCATTCATACCATATTGGCCGTGCCTATGGCACTTTCTTTGGTGAGCTTTATCTGCGATGGGTTAAAACCCATCGTTACAATATATTTCGAGCCTATGGCTCTATAAAATAAAAAAGCTCGCGCAAAACGCCATAACAGAATACTTTAACTACTTATGCTCAATGTTTTACCTTGTATAACTTATAGCCAAACAGAAAAATAACTACATAGCAAATGATTGGCAAATAATAAGCTTTGGCCACGTCATGATTTGCAATTTGCCCCATTATTAAAGGAAAAAACGCTCCGCCTACCACCCCCATTGATATAAATGAAGATGCCTGCTGGGTATGCCCACCTAAGTTTTTTAAGCCAAGGCTAAAAATGGTTGGAAACATAATGCTGAAGAAAAAGTTGATCATCATTAATGCAATATAGGATGGCCACCCTAATTTCTGCGTTACTACCAGGCACATAATAATACTGCCCAATGCAAAACAGGCCAGCAATTTGTTGGGTGCAATAAACTTCATTAAATAAGTCCCGGCAAAACGCCCCAGCATCATCATAGCCATAAAAATACTCATGTACCTGCCGGCAGATAGGTTACTAAAGCCCATTACCTCGTGCCCGTAATTGATAAAGAAGGCCCAGGTGCCCGCTTGTGCGGCCACATTAAAGAACTGGGCTACAACCGCCCATACAAAATGCTTGTGCTGATAAAGCTTTTTAGAAGGCGCCGCATCCACGTTCACAGCATCCGGGTCAACTTCAGCAACAGCTACATGCGGATCATTCAATACCGGTACCCTAAGAAATAAGAAAGCCACGATAAGTAAGGTTAACACACCACCAATGCTCACATACAGGTATTTAACAGAAGTAAGATCTGTTGCGTTTCCTGCGGTGACGCGAAAAAGAAACCAGGAAGCTATAAAAGGCCCGGCAGTAGCTCCTAATGCGTTAAATGACTGTGAAAAGTTAATCCGGCGGTCGCTGGTGCGCTGATCGCCCAAGGCTGCGGCAAACGGGTGTGCCACCGTTTCAAGGGTTGCCATACCACAACCCATAACAAACAAGGCGATCCTGAAAAACCCGAATGATCCGGCATTGGCAGCGGGCACAAAAAGAAAAGTGCCGACGGCAAATAACGCCAGGCCCAGTAATACGCCGGGCTTATAGCCAAATTTCTTTAAAAAATAACCCGCTGGGATGCTCATTACAAAGTAAGCGCCAAAAACTGAAAGCTGGATCAGTCCCGACTGGGACTTGGAAACGTTTAAAGCTCCCTGGAAGTACTTATTAAGCACATCGCTCATGGAGTGTAATACCCCCCACATTAAAAACAAGGAGGTGACAAAAATAAAATTGACAACAAATTTTTTCTCGATAAAGGCTGCTTTTTGCATGATATGTTAAGCTATAATTGGTTTACAGAATTAAATCACCAGGTCATCAAACATGGCGGCCGCCCCTATCAGGGGTGCATTTTCATCAAGCATGGCCAGCTTAATGGTCACTGAGTTTAGCTGTTCTGTTAAGTATGGCAGGAAGAATATGGATGCTTTGGCAATATTGCCGCAAATAATTAAAATTTCAGGGTTATGTTGCTTAATGGGCGCTGAAAGAAAATCACCCATATTTATTGCAAACTCCTTAAACAGATCCCGTGCAACGGCGCTTTTTATAGCCAGTTCAGAAAGCTCCTTTACACCGCCAGTTAACTTGGCTCCGGTTAATTCATAATAACGCTTTAAAAACCAGCGTGTTGATAAATAATCATCTGCTATAGTTTCTTTATAGGGTTCGCTCCCCAGGTTTATGTCTTTAGTGATCTTATTTTCGCTGTAAGCAGATCCGAAGCCAGTTCCCAGGGTAACACCCATCACACGCTGATAGTCTTTCCCTGCTCCTGTCAACACCTCGCCTGCGATTGTCGATTCCGCATCGTTTCTGAACCTTACTGATTGAGGATCAATATTTAACAGATCACCAAGGTATTGCCTGATATTCATACCATATAATGCTTCATATTTATCAAGCCCTTTTATATAAGATATCCCCTGCTGATAGTCGAAAGGGCCGGGCATTGCAATACTTAATCCCGAAATTGTCAGGCCATCGTTCTTTTTTAATACCTGTTCACAAGCATCTCCCCATGAGGTTAGGATATCATTTGCCGAACCTTTGCTATCAACTTTAATCCTGGTAATACTCTGATCAAGTATCACATGGGTTCTCAAATCACAAACTCCCGTTGTAATGTGTGACCCGCCGATATCAGCAGTAAGAATATATGGAGGTGATAAGTTATTGATTTGCATTATTTTATTTATTTGTCAGCCGATTGATTTGTTAAAAACCCTGCCTTGCCTTATAGCTTGTTATTCCATTTCTGAACAATGAATAACCATCGTTGCAAAAGTTTGGGCATAAACCGGCTGGCGGTTAAGTAAAAAACAGTTTTCATTTATTATTTAAGCTGAGTAATTGGTTTACTGGAATTAAATTTTCAAAGTGCTTATACAAAGTCCTGGAAAACTCGTTGACTTCTCGAGCTGCAATAATAATTAATAAAACCGGTTTTGCAAATAGAAAATGCTATTTTTGAAAAAGCAACTAATTTGGTAGGTACTACGTTATGTTTTGCAGGATCATATTTCACCATAATCCAGGCAAATACGGGGCTATCAAATGCAGGTTGAAATGGTAACTGATCATACTTAAAGAAACTTAGCGCTTTTACAGCCTACAAACAGATTATGTATTTATTAAAATACGTTTAACTTTATTTTTTAAGAAACCATACTTACTTAACTATTATAATACTGAAGATCATTAAATGAGTAAAAAATTATCTATCAACGATATAGCGAACGAACTGCATGTTGCAAAATCAACTGTTTCATTTATTTTGAACGGGAAGGCTAAAGAGAAAAGAATAAGTGATGAGCTGACAGAAAGGGTTTTGAAGTTTGTTAAAGAAAAGGGATACCAGCCAAACCAGCTTGCAAAAAGCTTAAGCACCGGCAAAACAAAAATGATCTGTTTAATGGTTGAAAAGATCTCTGATTACTTCTTTTCACATATTGCCTTTCATTTAGAGGCCCTGGCTTACAAAAACGGATATAAGATAATTTATTGCAGTACTGAAAATGATCCTGAAAAAACAAGGCAATTGATCAGCCTATTGCGGGCACGATATGTTGACGGTTATATTATTACCCCCCCGGTTGGTATTGAATCAGAAATTAAGGCCTTGATAAGTGATAATTTACCGGTGGTGTTATTTGACCGCTATTTGCCGGATGTACCTACTGATTACGTAGGCCTTGATAATTATAATGGCACCTATGATGCCATTGAATTTTTAGTAAACACCGGGGCTAAAAAAATTGCGCTCGTTACCCTGGCTTCCGATCAAACGCAGATGATTGAAAGACGAACAGGTTATTTAGCTGCATTAAAGAAGCACCAGCTTAAATCCTTA
>JAQBOS010000153.1 GCA_028287925.1 Mucilaginibacter sp.
GGTAATTACCATACCTGCTTTTAAATTACCTCCGTATTCGCCTTTATCATGCACATCCAAGCCTAAATGATGCGATACGCCGTGCGGGTAATATTTTCCTACATCCTTTGCATCTTTAATAATACCCAACTGGATCAGGCGGGAGGAAAGGATCTCGCGGGTTTTGGTTTCCAGATCGCCATATTTTGTGCCATCCTTACACAATTTAAACACCTCTTCCTGGGCATCATAAACTATCTGGTAAATAGCCTTTTGCTCATCGGTAAATTTGCCATTTGACGGGAATGTGCGGGTAACATCGGCGCTGTAACCATGATATTCGGCGCCCACGTCCATCAGCACCAGTTGATTGTCAACCTTTGTAGCGCTGTTTTCTTCATAGTGCAAAATGCAACCATTAGCTCCGGCGCCTACAATTGGCGGATAGCCCTCATCTTCGGCGCCATAATGCTTATGTACATACAGCATAATACCTTCCAGCTCCTGCTCGCCCATTTGTGGTTTTACCGCGCGCATGGCTTCGGCGTGAGCAATGCTCGAGATCTCGACAGATTTCTTCAACAACACCAACTCTTCAGGAGTTTTAACACCCCGCAGGTCAGTAGTAAATTTTTCGTAAAGCGACAGGCCCGAAGGATTTGCATCAATTTTTGCTTTTACATCCATCAGCGTAGCCGAGTCGGGCTTATTAACCAACTCCTGTATTAAAGCATTGTTTTTATAAGCATCCTGGTTTATGCGGGGTTTTATATAAGCTATTATGCGGTCAATATTTTTTGGTGTAGCATACCTGCTGATCAGGTTCAAATCATTCATCAACCCTTTATCAACATCCTGGATCTCTCCTTTTGTTTTAAAAGTGCTCAGCAATTCCTTAAGGCTCCCAGCCCCGCCACCGCCTGCATCATCAGGCAGGTCGTCATATATTACGGTTTTAAATTTTTTTAGGTCGAGAGGGAATTTTGCAAACTCATCGCTATTATAAACCCTTTTAAAGCCAAGCTTTGTTTTCACACCGGAAACCCCAAGCCGCCTACCTGTCCATGATTCCCGCTGCGGATCGCGGTGACGTACAAAAAATAGCTCATTGTAACTGCTGTCGCCATCGGCCTGCGTTTCCTTAAATATCAGCAAAACAGCGTCTGGCTCCTTATACCCTGAAAAATAATACAGATCGGGATTTTGATGATAAACATAGTTTACATCTTTGGAGAATACCCGCTCAGGGTAGGCAAAAATAACAGCTACGGAGTTTGCGGGCATCATATCACGAAGCGCTTGCCTGCGGCCCGCGTGAAATGACGGGGTCAAATAATCGGTTGGTAAGTTTTCGGGGGCGTTATCAGCCTGAGAAAAGGCCTGTACAGATGTGCAGCAAACCAAAGCTGCTACCAAAAAGCTTTTGTTGAAAAGGTTCATAAATCAGGTCAGTTATGTTATTGGTTAAAACGTGTTTAAGATACAGATTATAGTTTTATTTAAAAATATTTTGCACACCTGTTAATTATGAGCAAAACTCACACAAGTATAAACTTTAGCATTCAAAAAAATCATCACCCCAAAAGGGTGAGATTTTTGCATCGTGTCCCCCCATCTCCCGGACTAAAACAACTAATCTCTAATCTCCAATTAACTAATCTCTATCCCCAACTAATCTCTAATCTCCAATTAACTAATCTCTAAAAAATTATTACCTTTGCCCAAATCCACCCTTACGATGCAAAATCTTACACTGCTCGACGGTCAAAAATTTCAAATCACATTACAGCGTTTATGTCGTCAGTTAATAGAAAATCACAACGATTTTTCTGATTCTGTGCTTATCGGCATCCAGCCCCGGGGCATTTACCTTGCCAAACGCATAGCTGAGGAACTACGAAAAATATTACCGGGTAAAACAATTATGCAGGGCGATCTTGATATCACCTTTTACCGGGACGATTTTCGCCGCCGCGACCAGCTGGTACCTAATCAAACAAAAATAGATTTTATCATAGAAGGCAAAAAAGTGATCATGATGGATGATGTGCTTTGGACAGGCCGCACTATCCGCGCAGCAATGGATGCCCTGCAGGCATTTGGCCGCCCGGAAAAAATTGAGCTCCTGGCACTGGTTGATCGCCGTTATTCAAGACATATCCCGGTTGAAGCGGATTATGTTGGGATTGAAGTGGATTCCATCGCATCGCAAAAAGTTGTGGTGAGCTGGATTGAGACCGATGGTGAAGATAGAATAGTGCTTTTATCAGAAGCAAAATAAAATAGAAATCAATAACCACGCGTCATTGCGAGGTACGAAGCAAACTCCGATTTACAGGGCTGATCTGTGCAGTTCGCGATTGCTTCGTACCTCGCAATGACAAAGTGTAGAACAAAATATAATAAATCCGAAATTCAAACACATGGCAGGATTAAGCACGAGACATTTATTAGGAATTAAGGACTTAAACCCGGCAGACATTCAATTAATTTTTGAAACTGCGGATAATTTTAAGACTGTTTTAAACAGGCCGATAAAAAAGGTTCCTTCCCTGCGCGATGTAACTATTGCTAATATATTTTTTGAGAACTCAACCCGTACGCGTCTGTCGTTTGAGCTGGCTGAAAAACGTTTATCCGCCGATGTGGTAAACTTTGCGGCATCCTCATCATCAGTAAGCAAAGGCGAAACGCTAATTGATACGGTAAACAACATATTAGCCATGAAGGTTGATATGGTGGTAATGCGCCACCCTTATGCCGGTGCTGGCATCTTCCTTTCAAAACACGTAAAGGCCCAGATAGTAAACGCCGGTGATGGTGCACATGAACATCCTACCCAGGCATTGCTTGATGCCTTCTCTATCCGCGAAAAACTGGGCGATGTGGCTGGTAAAAAAGTAGTTATTGTAGGCGATATATTGCACTCGCGTGTGGCATTGTCAAACATATTATGCCTTAAACACCTTGGTGCCGAGGTTATGGTTTGTGGGCCTACAACGTTGATCCCCAAATATATCGGTTCATTAGGTGTAAAGGTTGAGCACAATTTGTTAAAGGCTCTCAACTGGTGCGATGTTGCCAACATGCTGCGCATCCAGTTGGAACGCCAGGATATTAAATATTTCCCATCACTAAGGGAATACACCATGCTTTACGGCTTAAATAAACAGATCCTTGATTCACTGGATAAAGAGATCATCGTGATGCACCCTGGCCCCATTAACCGCGGCGTAGAAATCACCAGCGATGTGGCCGACAGCAAGCAATCTATTATACTTGACCAGGTAGAAAATGGCGTAGCTATCCGCATGGCTGTACTGTTTTTATTGGCCGGGCAAACGCCATAAGGTGCATTATTTTGTAGCTTCTTACGTTATAGTTCGGAATCCTTAGTATGAGATCAGTAATTATAATCCTTTTATTCTTTTCCATGTCAGCAACTGCATCAGCCCAAACCCTGCAACAACGAAGAGTGGATTCGGTATTTGCACTGGTTAAAAAATACTTTAATGAAAAAAATGCAGATGCTGTTTATAACCTTACTGGCGATGCGTTTCAAAAAGAGATCAGCATCGTTGGATGGGCCGATGTAGCAGCCAGGCAGCTTTTCCCGCTGGGCGAAATGAAGGAAACTTCGCTGATCAGCTTTGTAAATAACAGCATGGCTACCTATAAAGTTGCGTTCAACAGCGTAACGCTTCAGATATATATCAGCCTTGATCAGAAAAATAAGTTAGAGACCTTTATTTTCAAGCCATACACCGAGCCTGCCAGTAATAAAACTGCGCTGGTGCCCACATCCAACCCTATGCTATCCGAGATCGATAAGCAGGTGGATACCGTTGCGCGAACCTATATTCAAAAAGCAAATACCGTTGGCTTATGCATAGGTATAATTAAAGATGGCAAAAGCCAGATCTATCAGTACGGCGAAACCAAAAGAGGTAATGGTAAACTGCCCAATGCGGATAGCTTTTTCGAGATCGGCTCTATCACCAAAACCTTTACGGCAACCCTGCTGGCCTGGTATGTAAATGAAGGAAAAGTTAAATTAACCGATCCGATAACCATGTATCTCCCGGATTCTGTTGCTGTTAACCAGTCCCTTAAAGATATTACATTACTGAACCTGATCAACCATTCCTCAGGACTGGTGAGTGTTCCGGATAATTTGAATGATAGTATGACCGATCCGTTTAACCCTTACAAGGATTATACAAAGCAGTTAATGTACAGCTATTTAAAAACCTGCAGGCTTAACAGCAAGCCTGGCGAAAAATATGCTTACTCAAA
>JAQBOS010000159.1 GCA_028287925.1 Mucilaginibacter sp.
TGATTGAGCGTACAGCAAATATCCTTCGGATCTTAATTGAAAATAAAAAAACCAATGACCATGTTAAGGATCAGAATAAAAGGCTGCAGGAAATTGCATCCATAAGCTCGCACGAGATCAGGAGGCCTGTTGCAACTATTTTGGGCCTGGTTAATTTATTCGACCTGAATACCCCGGATAACCCAATGAATAAAGAGATAATTAACCACATTGATATTACTGCAAAAGAGCTGGATGCCGTAATTCATACCATTGTTGAAAAAACTATTTATTTGAAAGGTGAGGGATAGGCTTGGTGGGAGTTGGATTGGGTTGTAATAAGTTATTTTTTTGCAAGATGTGAACAAATAAAATATACTGTGGCGATTTGTGTTATTGACGAAACGGTAAGCCAAATGATAAGTGCTTTTTTATAGCTAATATTTCTAACGTTTGCGATTAGCAACAAAGCTTTATTAAAGCTACTCATATAATATCCTTTAAATATTCATAATATATAAAACCATTACCTAATGAATTTAGGCAATGGTAGAATTATTTGATCAGGATGCTTATTTTTTCAGTATAAGCACTACTATGGATAACATTACAGCAAGTTGACTTACCCAAAAAATGAACATCCATTTTACAGAAGCACCTATGTCTTTACTAAGATCATATTTTACTTTTGCCAGGTCTTCTTTCGTAGCTAATGTTTTTATTGTTGCTTCCACTGATCGTTCAGTTTTGTTATCAATGTATTTGAACATGGCCTCGGTTGTATCGCTACCCAATTTATCGCTTAACAATTTGTAGAGCCGGGCTGTTTCTTTTGCTTCTAAGTACATAACAAATATAATAATTTAAAGTTGATTGGTTAATTAGGTTAGATTGGATAACAGCTTACTTTTTTGTAATCAATTCAAGCTGTTTTTTAAATATTTCAGCCTTACTATCTTTTATATCATAGTCAAAAGGCCCCTGGGAGGTGCTAATCCGTATTACTGATATTTTACCGTTTTCAAGGGCTGTTATATCCTCATTAGTTAAATCAAAAACTAAAAAACTTTCAGTTACAGGTGGCGTTGCATAAGGGATAATTGACGCATATGCGTCAATGGCTGCTGAAATTTCCAAAAGTTTGCCGTCAGTAAATTTTATAATAGCCTTATCGCCCTTTAACACATAATAATGCAGATCCATTCCATCTTTTAAGTGAAAATACATAGCCCAATAATTTTTCCCCTTCATAATATTGCCTGCCAGGTAATGTCCTGGCAGGGTGAATGGATTTGCCAATGCCTGCTCTTTTGTTGAAAGCATGGTGTCACCGGTGATCTTATCGATCTTTGGCTTTTCAAGCTTTTGGGCTTTGGCGCTAAGTACCGTTAATGCCTCTAAGGCAATTAGAATGTACTTTTTCATATTAATGGTTTAGGTTATTTAAGTTTTATAAAATCATTTACCACTACTTCTGTAGCATAGCGTTTAACACCGTCTTTATCAACCCAGTTTTTATTGGTTAGCTTACCTTCAATGGCTACTTCGTCGCCTTTTTTAAGGTAATCGCCAATAAACTTTGCCTGGCTGCCCCATGCAATTAAATTGTGCCATTGAGTTTCTGTGATCCTTTCACCTTTATCATTTTTATAGGTTTCATTGGTAGCTATTGAAAAACGCGCCAGTTGTTTGTTATTGTCAAAGCTTTTTACTTCGGGATCCATGCCCAGGTTGCCTACAAGGCGTACACTGTTTCTTAATGAGTTCATGTTTTTTAAATTTTAATTTGTTTTTAATTGACACTACAAAGGTGAGCGGCGGCTAATATCTTACCCGGTTATTAATCGCTTATAGTCGACAATTTCCGTTTGCAACCGTTTGCAAACGGATAATATTTTACCTATCTTTAGCCGGATGAATGAGGAAAGACTATGCCTTGATTGCGGCACAACGTTGCGCGGCAGGGCTGATAAAAAGTTCTGTAATGACCTTTGCCGCAATAATTATAACAACCAGCTTAACAGCAGCAGCTATAATTTAGTACGAAACATCAATAATATCCTTCGTCGTAACCGGCGGATCCTGGAGGAATTAAACCCTGGCGGTAAAACAAAAACCACCCGCAAAAAACTTTCGGCAAAGGGTTTTGATTTTGAGTACCATACCCGAAGCTACCAAACCCAAAACGGTAAAACCTATCACTTTTGTTATGAGTATGGCTACTTACCTTTAGATAATGATGAGTTTTTGTTGGTGAAAAGAGAAGAGGTTTGATCGCTGATTTTGGCTGATGCTTTTGATGAAGCTGATTTAGTCAATTTGTTAACATTATTAATGACGTTTTTTTTCAATATTAATCATGAAATCTTTTAATCAGTTTAATCATGGTTCAAAAAACATTCCGAAATAAATAACCCAGCGTCATATTATTGCATAAATCCGAAATCGAAATTCCGAAATCCGAAATAACATTATCTTTGCACCCAAATGATAATCCAACAATTTTACGACAAGGGATTAGCGCATGGTTCATACGCGCTTATCAGGACCGGAAAGATGATAGTGATTGATCCGGCCCGAGATCCGCAACCCTATTATGATTTTGCTGCTCAGCATGATGCCGATATTACGGGCGTGATAGAAACGCACCCGCATGCTGATTTTGTAAGCTCGCACCTGGAGATCCACAAAACAACCGGTGCCGTTATTTATACAAGTAAACTAACAGGAGCCGGGTATCCGCATGAAACATTTGATGATGGCGATACCCTGCAACTAAATGATATAAAACTTAAAGCAATAAATACCCCCGGCCATTCGCCCGATTCAATCTGCATTTTGGTGGAGAATGAGGAAGGTAAGGAAACGGCTCTATTTACCGGCGACACTTTATTTGTTGGCGATGTGGGCAGGCCCGATCTGCGCGAAAACGTTGGTAATATCACCGCCAAAAAAGAGGAGCTTGCCCGCCAGATGTATCATTCAACCCGCGATAAGTTAATGAAGCTGCCGCACAGTGTAATAGTTTATCCTGCCCATGGCCCGGGTTCATTATGCGGTAAAAACATGAGTCCGGATCTGCAAAGCACTATAGGCCGCGAGTTGCGCGAAAATTATGCTTTACAGCTGATGGACGAATTGCAATTTGTGAAAACACTTACTACCGACCAGCCTTTTGTGCCAAAATACTTTGGGCATGATGTTGAGACGAATAAAAAAGGTGCGCCATCATTTATAAACAGTGTTGATGCAGTTTTAAAACTTGATAAGGATGCCGTATTGGAAAAAAACATCCTTGTTATTGACACGCGCCTTAAGCAGGACTTCAGGAACGGGCATTTAAAGGGTTCCATTAATCTGCAGGATGGCGACAAATTTGAAACCTGGCTGGGCTCAATAGTTAGTCCTGATGAATTGTTTTATTTGATTGCAGCTGATGAAGCTCAATTAGATACAATGATAAAAAAGGCTGCTAAAATTGGCTATGAGCAAAACATTAAAGCGGCTTTATTAACCCCAGCTAATGCTGCTGAAAAATTGCCTGATCTTAACCTGGATAATTTTGTGCACAAAACAGAAAACTATACTGTAGTTGACGTGCGTAACAGGAATGAAACTGAGGAAAGGCTGATATTTAAAAGCGCTGTCACCATACCCCTGCCCGAATTACGCGAAAGGATTAGCGAGATTCCAACAAATAAACCAATAGTAGTACATTGCGCAGCAGGCTACAGATCTGCAGCGGCAGTAAGTATTATAAATGGCAAGATAACTAATGTGCCGGTTTATGATTTAGGCGAAGCAGTAGTGGAAATCGCTAATCAGAAGACAGCCGTTTGAGTTCGGTAGTAATCGGTGTAATCCTTTTAAAATCGGTGTAATCATAAAATATGCTCACAATAGTACAAACCGCCGACGGATCAAATACCATTTACAACCCGCAAATTGGTGAAAACTACCATTCAAAGCATGGCGCCTTGCAGGAGAGCAGGCACGTTTTTGTAAACTCGGGCTTGCAGTATTTTTTGGATAGAACTGAGGATTTAAAACAAACCGGGGGCGCAGTTAAAATCTCCCCTACAGGGGAAGATTTAGAGGGAGCTGTACGAACCATGGTTTCCATTTTAGAAGTTGGTTTTGGCACCGGTTTAAACTTTTTGTTAAGTGCTGATCTTTGTGATCAAAAACAGATCAACCTAAATTATACCGGTATTGAGGCTTATCCCTTAACCAAAGAAATGATCGCTCAAACTGGTTATCATCAATACGTATCAGCAGAATTATGGCAGCAGTTTAATGCGCAATATCCGGGTGCTTTAAGTGGTGAAGTATCCATAAACTCCAACTGCAAACTGCAAATTGCCAACTGCCCGCTGCTGAGCTTTCAATCGACACAACAATACGACATTATTTATTTTGATGCCTTTGCCGCAGCATACCAGCCTGAAATGTGGGATGAAGCAGCCATTGGTCATACCATACAATACTTAAAGCCTGGCGGTGTATTTGTTACCTATGCTATTACAGGCAATTTAAAACGGGCTGTAAAAGCATTAGGCTGTAAAGTTGAGAAAGCGCCGGGTGCGCAGGGCAAACGGGAAATGTTGAGAGCGGAGCGCTGATGTTAAGCTGATTGAGTTGATGAAGCTGATTTGATAGTGTTAGCTATTAAAGTTTAAATCCTACATTAAATTTCATGGTGAAGCCATTGTTTGAGGGTAATTCTCTTACAGCAAATTCATTTAGCGCGGTTACGCTTCGGGTAGCATAAATAATAGGGCCACCGCATAACGTAAATGAAAAGCGGGAGGCTACCGGGGCATAGTTTAATGAAGGACCGATCAATACCCGTGCGCCGCCTTCGGCCTCATCTGCTTCCCAAAATCCTTCCAGATCTTGCCCAACAGCTTCAAAGCCGCCAAAAAACTGCCCGCTAATTTGCCGGTGTACCCCTATGCTGCTTATTACATCAATATCATCCCTGTTTTTATCAAATGCTTTTTCAAACCTTACATTGGCGCCAAGTTTCCAATTCAAATTCTCAAAAGCGGCTGTTATACGGCTTAAAGCTACTTTATCATTATTAAACTCACGCCTGAAACCAAGGCTTGCCCCCACCCTGATACCTTCGGCGGCATTACCGCCAATAAAATCGCGCAAAACTTCGGCCTGTTCTAAGCTGTTAACTGAACCCTTGTTGGCAAAGCCTACCCCCATTGATGCAACTAAGGTAAATTTAGCCCCCAGGGAGCCTTTAACAGAAATATTTTGATCTACCCCATCGTAACCCAAAGGAGTTACTGTATGTTGTCCATAACCTCCCGAATAGTTTAAACTCCAACCCCTTGCTGCCGGGTTAAGTGCATTTATTGTAAATAAAAAAGGCTGTGGCTGCGCAATTGAAGTATTTAAAAGTTGTGGGTTTATGGTTTGAGCTTTAACTGCAACAACTAACGCAAACAGTAAAACTAACAGGTAAATTTTTTTCATGAGCTTATGTTTAGATGCATTTTAAATT
>JAQBOS010000188.1 GCA_028287925.1 Mucilaginibacter sp.
CATTGGCTATCGTTATTTTGATACATATAAAGTTAAACCTGCTTATGAATTTGGCTACGGCTTATCATATACCAAATTTAAAATGAGCGATATTGCTGTGAGCACACCTGATATTAAAGGCAACGTATCAGTAAAGGTTACAGTTACCAATACCGGTGATGTGGCAGGTAAAGAAGTTGTACAGCTTTATGTAAGCGCCCCTGCCAAAGATATGGACAAGCCCGAGCAGGAATTAAAGGCCTTTGCAAAAACGGGTCTGTTAGCGCCTGATGCTTCTCAATTTTTAGTATTTAAACTACATGCCGGCGACCTTGCATCTTTTTATACCAATAGATCTGAATGGATAGCTGATGCGGGAGCATATAAGGTTAAGGTAGGCACATCATCGCGGAACATTGAAAAGACGGTTTCATTTAAGCTTGCAAAGGCTATTGTTACCGAAAAAACAAATAAAAGCCTTACACCGCAGGTAGCTATTGGTGAGTGGAAAGGCAAGTAATAAAATAATAACTATAACTGATCAGGAGCCTGCAGCATTTATGTTGCGGGTTTTTTTGTGACCGCTGATTTTAAGATGATTTAATGATTTCGCTGATTTGGGTATGCGGAAGGTTTGAGTTAAACGGCAGTGATCAATTATAATCTATCAAAAAAAATCTTTAAAAGCGTCAATTTGTTAGCAAAAAGAAGAAAAACATCAATTTTATTCTATAATTTCTATAGTTTTAGTAGTATTTAAAATATATTTATATATTTGCGCTGCTAAATTAAAGTAATGAAGACTTTTTTACATCCTCATTCTGGTACAAAATGCTACATGCAACACCGCGAAATGCAAATGTGTTGTATTTCCTGTTGTTGCTGATCACGGCAACGTTAACTCTATTAATTATTGCCGGTAAATTAAAATATGACAGGTTTTATACCTGTTGATTTCCGTCATGCTGTATAACCCCTAATCCAACTAAAAATACTGTAATGAAACTTTAAATACCGCATAAAAAACAATACCGGCAAGGAAGCCTTGCCGGTAATTTCAACGAGAGACCGGCCTGTAACGCCAATCACTAACCGATCCTCATAAATAGTTTTACTAACAATTGCTCATTAACATAAAACAGCTAAATATATGGAATTATATATCCATGCAAAACCAATACCCTTCAAGTTTTTATACCTGATCTTTTTCTTACTCTTTTCATCGGGTGCTTTTGCACAAACCGAAACCGTGCCGCTTATTAATTCAAGACTAATAGGTACCGTTAAAGATTCATTAACCAAACAACCCATAGCAGGGGCCGTAATTCATATTAAAGGCACCACCCATGCCGTTGCCGCCACAGCAAATGGAAGCTTTTCGTTTGTAACCGGCCAGAAATTCCCTTATACACTTATTATAACCTTTGTTGGCTATAAAACAAAAGAAGTTATAGCAGATGGAAGCCCCATAGCTATAGTACTTGCCGAAAATGTAAGTCTGCTTAATGATGTGGTGGTGGTGGGCTATGGCACCCAGAAAAAAAGCGATGTAACCGGATCCATCGGCTCCGTATCAAAAAATATCTTGAATCAACCGGCTGCATCATTTGATAACCTGCTGCAGGGTGCTGTTTCAGGGGTGGCGGTAACGCAAAACTCAGGTCAGCCGGGCAGTACGGCCACCATTAGGGTTAGAGGCGGAAACTCCATTTCATTTGGTAACGCTCCCTTATATGTGATTGACGGCTTTATTATTTATAACAATAACGATAATGCCAACATAGGCGCAAACGGTACAAGCGTGAACGCACTATCAACCATTAATCCAAATGATATTGAATCGATAGAAGTTTTAAAGGACGCATCGGCTACAGCTATTTATGGTTCGCATGGAGCTAACGGCGTGGTTATCATCACCACAAAAAGAGGAAAAAAAGGAACCAACAATGTGAATTTCAGCAGCTATTTTGGCACGCAGCGGGTTGCCAAAACACTCGACCTGCTTAATGCTTCACAATGGGCCGCGTTAGTGAATGACGTAAACGTAAGCGATGGCGTTGCCAAAACTTATACGGATGCGCAAATAGCAGCCCTGGGAACCGGATCAAATTGGCAGGGCGCCGCATTAAGGAGCGCGCCGGTATCAAACAATGAATTATCAATATCAGGTGGAGATGAAAAATCAAGATACCTGATCTCCGGGAATTACTTTGACCAGGATGGCACCATTTTACATACTGGCTTTAAAAGATATTCGGCCAGGGTAAATTATGAAAAGGATGTTTCTGATAAATTTAAGATCTCGACCAATTTATTTGGTAGCCGGTCAATCGAAAACAAGCTTTATGGAAGCCCTTATAACAGCATCAACTTTAGCAGCGCTTATTCAAATTTAATACTTACATCGCCTGTAGCACAGATAAGAAATGCGGATGGGAGTTATAATACCACTAATCCTTTTAATGCTACGCCAACTAATCCACTGCAGGATATAACCGCAACAACCAATACCACTACGCTAACCCGGGTATTGGGAAATGTGGGGGGTGAATATAAATTTACTACTGACCTTACCCTGAAAGTAACAGCAGGCGTTGACATATTAAATACCGGGCAGGATTATTATGCACCCTCAAA
>JAQBOS010000657.1 GCA_028287925.1 Mucilaginibacter sp.
GCACAACGTGGTTAAAGCAACTGTATCTGCATTATCGCAATTGCGCGATGCACATACTGTGGCACAACAACGCGGCGTTAGTTTAGGAAAAGTATTTAACGGATAATCAGTCATGGCAAAAATCAAAATAACGCAGATTAAAAGCGTGATCGATAGAAGTGAGCGCCAAAAACGTACGGTTGAGGCCCTGGGCTTAAGAAAGATCAACCACAGTGTAGAAGTTGAAGCTACTGCAGCTATCATCGGTATGGTTAAAAAAGTTAATCACCTGGTAGCGGTAGAAAATATTTAATATCATGAATTTAAGCAATCTTAAACCTGCAGAAGGTTCTACTAATAATAGAAAAAGAATTGGCCGTGGTACTGGTTCAGGCCGTGGCGGAACATCAACCCGTGGCCATAAAGGTGCCGGATCACGTTCAGGTACCAGCACAAAAGTTGGTTTTGAAGGTGGCCAGATGCCTTTACAGCGTCGTGTGCCTAAGGTGGGATTTAAAAACCCTAACCGTGTTGAGTACGTTGGCGTTAACCTTGACGTGTTACAAGCATTAACTGAAAAATTTACTTTATCATCAGTTGATTTTGATACACTGAAAGAACATGGTTTAGCATCACGTAACGACCTTGTTAAAATTTTAGGCCGTGGCGAATTGAAAGCCAAATTAGAAGTTAAAGCACATGCATTTACTGCTACAGCGCAAAAAGCTATTGAAGCAGCAGGTGGTACAATAGTTAAGCTATAATTTTTCGATGAAGAAATTTTTCACCACATTATCCAATATTTGGAAAATCGATGATTTAAGAGTGCGTATATTGAACACACTCTTATTTCTTTTTATATATCGTGTAGGCTCATACGTAGTTCTGCCGGGTGTTAACGCTAATTCGCTTAGCCACCAGCAAGGCAATGAAGGCATAACAGGTTTACTTAATATGTTTGCCGGAGGATCGTTTTCACGGGCCTCAATTTTTGCGTTAGGTGTAATGCCTTATATTTCGGCTTCCATTGTGGTGCAATTATTAGGTATTGCTGTTCCTTATTTCGCCAAACTTCAGAAAGAAGGCGAAAGCGGCAGAAACAAGATCAACCAGTGGACGCGCTATCTTACCATCGGTATTACTGCACTGCAGGCTATCGGTTATTTGAAATCGCAGATCTCGCCTGATCAAATGCTGTTGGTTAACCCATACTTCACAATTCTGAATATGTTCGTGTTAACTTCAGGTACTATGTTTGTGATGTGGCTTGGTGAAAAAATTACTGATAAAGGTATTGGAAATGGTATTTCACTCATCATTATGGTGGGTATTATTTCGGCGCTTCCGGGTGCGTTCCTTACGGAGTTTCAGTCACGCACCGTTGGTGCGGGTGGCTTAGTTACTTTTATTGTTGAAATTATAGCGCTTATCGGTGTAGTAATGTTTACTATACTTATAGTACAAGGCACCAGGAAGGTTGCTGTTCAGTATGCAAAACGTATTGTTGGTAACAAACAATATGGTGGTGTGCGCCAGTATATTCCGTTAAAGGTAACAGCAGCCGGTGTAATGCCGATAATATTTGCTCAAGCTTTAATGTTTATACCTTCAACAGTAGCACAGTTTTTCCCTAATGCAGCATCAAACGGCATATTAATGTCATTATCTGATTATACATCATGGTCACATAATATATTATTTGCCGTATTAATTATCGCGTTCACCTTCTTCTACACGGCAATTACGGTTAATCCAAATCAAATGGCTGAGGATATGAAAAAGAACGGCGGCTTTGTACCGGGTATTAAACCAGGAAGAGCTACCGGAGCGTTTTTAGACGGGGTAATTTCAAGGATAACTTTACCGGGCGCTTTTGCGCTGGCTATTGTGGCTATTATACCTGCATTTGCAAGTATGATCCATATCAGCAGCTCATTCGCACGATTTTTTGGTGGTACTTCGTTAATTATTCTTGTGCAGGTTGTATTGGATACTTTACAGCAAATAGAAAGTCATTTATTGATGCGTCATTATGATGGCCTGATGAAAAGCGGAAGAGTTAAAGGGCGTACGGCTATCCCATCAGCAGGTGGAACAAGCCAGCCTGTTATATAATTTAACATGTCAAAGATTCATTATAAGTCTGTCGAGGAGATAGAACTAATAAGAGAAAGTTCTTTACTTGTTTCCAAAACACTTGGGGAGATAGCGAAAGTTATCCGTCCGGGTATTAAAACCATTGAATTAGATAAACTTGCAGAAACTTTTATCCGTGATAACGGAGGTGTTCCTGCATTTTTAAATTATCACGGCTTCCCGTATTCATTGTGTATTTCGATGAATGACCAGGTAGTACATGGTTTCCCCGGCAAGCATGTGCTTGTTGAGGGCGATGTAGTATCGGTTGATTGCGGGGTGATCCTGAATAAATATTTTGGCGACTCTGCTTTTACTTTCGCCATTGGCGAGGTTAGCAGCACCGCTAAGGACCTGATGCGCGTTACCAGGGAATGCCTTGACTTAGGTGTTGAGAAAGCGGTAGCCGGAATGCGCATAGGGGATATAGGTTACGCGGTACAGGAGCATGCTGAAAAGCATGGTTATGGTGTAGTGAAGGAACTGGTGGGTCATGGTGTAGGTTTAGAACTGCATGAAAAACCCGAGGTGCCTAACTATGGTAAGCGCGGAGCAGGTGTTAAATTGGAGGAAGGAATGGTGATTGCCATTGAACCAATGATTAACGCAGGCAAAGCGAGGGTTAAGTTTTGGGATGATGGATGGACGGTATCAACCATTGATGGCAAGCCATCAGCTCATTATGAGCATACGGTAGCTATCAGGAAGGGACAACCAGATATACTTTCGACATTTTCTTATGTAGATAATGTTTTAAAAGAAAAAGAAAATAATTAAAATATTTTTATTAATTTTGCATCCCGGTTTTAGGGCGGATAATTAAGTAATAATCAGTAAAATATGGCTAAACAATCATCGATTGAACAGGACGGAACAATTCGGGAAGCATTATCAAATGCAATGTTCAGGGTTGAACTGGAAAATGGTCATGAGATTATTGCGCATATTTCCGGAAAAATGCGGATGCACTACATCAAGATATTACCTGGCGACAGGGTTAAATTGGAGATGAGCCCGTATGATTTAACAAAAGGTAGAATAACCTATAGATATAAATAATAAACGAGATGAAAGTTAGAGCATCCATTAAAAAACGCAGCGTTGATTGCAAGATCATCCGTCGCAACGGGAAACTTTACGTTATAAACAAGAAGAATCCTAAGTTTAAACAACGTCAGGGATAATTAAATGAATTGTAGTGATCCGTACAACGGTGGCCCGCCCTTCGGTTATTACGTAAAAATACAAACAAAAAATATGGCAAGGATTTCAGGTA
>JAQBOS010000219.1 GCA_028287925.1 Mucilaginibacter sp.
AGTATTTGAGTGCAGCTGTTTATTCCATTGGCTAAACCATTTCAGGCTACTGCCCAGGTTCCCGTATTTGGTATAATCAGTAATATTAATAGCCCCGGTAGTACCTGAGCTCAGGAACGAGGGGAGATTCAATTGCCTGCTGTTGTCCGTTTTATCATCCCCGGTATATAAGCTCCAGGCCAGCGAATTGCTCTTATCCAAATGATAAGTATAACGCAGATCGGCATCATAAAAATGAGATGCAGGCGTGGTTTGCTGCCCGAAAGCACTGCGCCCGCCACCGGGCGGCCCTCCGCCACCGGGAGAGCCACCTACAGCTGTAGAGGTATTAAACTGCTTAAAGATCTTATCGTAAAACGGCCCCTGGTATGAGCGGCGGAATGCCACCATCAGGGATGATTTATCTGTTATGGGTGTTTCTGCAAATACGTTGAAGCTGAGCAGGCTCAGGTCGACCCCGAAATTTGCTTCATTTTTATTGCCATCCTTGCCGTTGATCTCGGTAACGCTGGAAAGCCGGCCACCATATTTGGAAGAAAAGCCCCCTTTATATAGCTGCACATCTTTAACAGCATTGCTGTTAAATGCGCTGAAAAAACCGTAAAGGTGATCAACCTGGTAAACGGTAAAGCCGTCAAAAACCACCAGGTTCTGATCCGGTGTGCCACCGCGGACATAAGCACCTGATGAGGATTCGTTAGTAGCCCCCACCCCCGGCATTAGCTGGAAAGCCCGCATAATATCCTTTTCGCCTAAACTGGGCAGCTTGTCAAGGTTACCCGGTGACAATTGCAGTACGCCAACCTTTTTAGTGTCAGTATTCATTACGCCGCTCTTTTTACCATTTATGGTAACCTCATTCAAAGTATTCAGCGCTTTAAACATGCCTATATTTATAGGATTATTTATGTTTTTAGCATTCAGCCGTAAGTAATCAGGCTGGTAACCTGAATAGGAAACCTCCACCACGCAGGTATCAGACGGGATGCTGAATATAGTGAAGCTACCGTCGGTATTGGTTGAGGCAGAGAGCCCGGTATTCCGGATCTTTACTGTAGCCGAGGGCAACGATTCGCCTGTACTTTGGTCGATGATCCGGCCGCTTATGGTAAAAAGAAAGTGGGCTGGCGGCGCTTTTGGAACTTCAATTGTTACCGCTTTAATTGCGCCCGATGCCGAGCGGTGAAGCTCATTTAGCTTTTTAAGCCGGGCCAGGTCATCTGTATTCTGCAAAATATAAATAGTACCGTCGCTTTCAATCCAGTAATGCAGCTTATTATCCCGGCATATCTTTTCAAATACTTCTTTTAGCGACTCATTAAAAAAGTGTTCAGCTACATCAAACTGGCTGACCGAATCACGTTCAAAAACGATATTTAAATGGTAGTCTGCGGATAAAGTATCCAGCAATAGATCAACTGAACAGGTAAAAAAATGGTCTATCCGGTTTTTTTTAAGGATTTTTTGGGTCTGTTGTGCAATGGCCCCGGTGCAAAAGCTTGTAATTATAAATAAGAGTAATAGTTTCTTCATCCGTTTTCGTTGCTGTCAGTGTCAAATTTGATGCACGCGGACAACAATGAGAAATAAATGAGATAGAAGGCTGGTATTTGTAGACGAAAGGGGGGATTGTGCGTTTATGCAAAATCTTTACCAATCATTTTATGGATCCTATCGCGATAATTGTCGCTTAAGGGCAATTCAGAATGGAGCGTTTTTATCTTGCCGCGTCTTATCTGCGTTACATAATCTACATTGATGATATAAGATTTATGAACCCGGTAAAATAATTCAACAGGCAGCTGAAGTTCAAGCGCCTTTATACTGGTACGCGAAAGAATAGGCTTTTGCTGGCCTGCAAGGTTGATCTTTACATAATCCTTTACACCTTCAATATACTCAATATCATCAAAACTGATCTTGATCAGCGTATAGTCCGAATGGATAAAAAAGTGTTTTTTACCTGGCTGAACCTGCGGAACCGAGCCTTTGTTTAACTCGAAATATTGATGCGCTTTTTGGCAAGCTTTCAGAAAACGATCCAGCGGAACGGGCTTTACCAAATAATCCAAAACATCAAGCTCAAAACCGTCAATCGCAAATTTCTCATAAGCCGTCACAAAAATTATCATGGGCTTTATAACCAGGCTTTTAACCAGTTGCAACCCATTAAGTCCGGGCATATGAATATCACAAAACAACAAGTCAACCTGTTCATCCTGCAGGATAGCTATTGCCTCTGCGGCTGTACGGCAGCGGCCAATAACCTGGATGTAATTAACGTGTTTTAAGTTGTCTTCAATAAGGTCAAGCGCCAAAGGCTCGTCATCAATAAGCAGGCATCGCATCATTTTAATTGTATTTGAAGATTAACGTTATAGATATTATTGGATTGATCAATATTGAGGTTGTGTTTACCGGGATATAACAGTTCCAGGCGCCTCTTTACATTGTTTAAACCGATCCCGTGGTTTTCATTTTCATAAGGCTCATGCGGGTCATATGTATTGCTCACAAAAAAATCAAGCATCTTATGGTTGCTTTTTAACCGGATACTGATCACCGGATCAACCACATTTCCTGTTCCGTATTTAAATGCATTTTCAACAAAAGGGATCAGCAGCATTGGTTCAATGGTTTTTTCAGGTTCTATAATATCAAAGTTAAAATCAACCTGTACCTGGGTTCCGAAGCGCAGCATTTGCAGCTCGATATAACTGCGCAAATAATCAGCCTTTTGCATCATGGTTACTTTTTCTTCGTCAGTTATATAAAGCAGGTAACGCAACAGCTTTGAAAGCTGGATGAGTGTGGGTTCAACAGCCGAAGGATTTAACCGTGATAATGCAACCGCGCTGTTAATTACATTAAATATAAAATGCGGGCTTATTTGCGAGCGTAAAAAAGCCAGTTCAGAAACCAGGGCAGCATTAGTAATATCCCGCTTATTGCTGATCATTACAAACTGATCGGCAAGGTACCGGTAGGCAAAACCTGCAGCTGTAATGGCTGTTAACGGCAGGAGGTCAAAATTGGCGAAGAAAGGAGGTTTTCGGAATTGTCCAAAGGGGTTAATTCCCCCCGGAAAGATCCTAACCGGCCTGGTATGAATAAGGATCAGATCAAGTGCTATGAACGAGACCAGCAGTAAAGCAAAATATAGCCATACCTGCTTTTTTTTATTTAATACTACCGGAATGAGGAAAAATGCATTAAGGTAAAATTGAAACGCCAGCAGCAGATTTATAAAAACTAAATGCCATGGAGAAAATAACACGCGAAAATTCGGATCGCGTGGCCTGGAAAGAATTGGAGTGAATGTAATAAAAGCCCAAAATAGGAGGTGTAATAAGATCTCTATTATAACAGCCGGCTTTAAACGCTTAAACATTTTGATTAAGATTTAAAATGCAATAAATCACTAATTGTGTCTGTAACAAGTGCAATTATCGCTATAAAACAGCGCAGGTTTTAATAAGTGGGGTGCAGATTGGAGCTATTTAACACATTTTAACTTATAACGGAAGTTGAAACACGATGCGGGCAACGTCATTAAGTTAACGTGAGTTCGACATAAGCAAACGGTAACCTCACCCCAAACCCTTCTCCAACCGCGTTGAGGCGAAGCGCAAGTTTGTGTGTTCACGCCAGCAAAGCGTTCCATTTTTACACACAGTGTAAACCCAAAAGCGGACGAGACTCCAATGGAACGCATGGAACAAACATGAAACACGCTGATTATAAATCAATTACATAGGCGCAGCAAAAAACACTAAATTACATAATCATTGATTATCAGCAACTTACATTTCGTAAAAAGTTGAAAGTTCTGATAATCAGCGTGTTCCATAGTGTTCCACCCCGTTCCGCTGAAAAATGGAACGCTTTGTTTCAGTGTCTCGTCCTGAAAGGGACCAGGCGAGGGCTCTAAATAAGAGCGAAGCTAAACCCAAAAGCGGACGAGACCCCAATGGAACGCATGGAACAAACATGAAACACGCTGATTATAAATAAATTACATAGACGCAGCAAAAACATTAAATTACATAATTATTGATTATCAGCAACTTATATTTTGACAAAAATTGAAAGCTCTAATAATCAGCGTGTTTCACAGCGTTCCGCCCCGTTCCGCTGAAAAATGGAACGCTTTGTCCCGGCAAGCTCTCCTGAAAGAGACCAGGCGAGGGCTCTAAATAAGAGCGAAGCTAAAGTCCTCTCCTTTGGAGAGGATTTGGGTGAGGCCCAAATTATAAAGGTGTCCTTAACTTAATAGCATTGGGGAGTGTTGGGTGGAACTATGATGTTTGTAAATGAGCAAATAAAGATTTGTTTGCCGTAATAATCCTGTTATTCTTGTTGGGCTGACAGTTAATTAACTAAATTTGAATTTCACGCATAACCAATTATATGAAAAATATACTTTCACGCGGTAGTAAAGCTATTGCTTTATCATGTTTGGTGTTATTGATAACCTTTAGCAGCAAAACATCTGCACAATCAGCTACTGCTGTAAAACAGGTTGATAATGGCAGTCGCAATAGTTATTACGTGTCAAATAAAGCTCCGCTAAAACCACAATATTTCATAAAACTTCCGGTAACTGCTATACAACCCGGCGGCTGGTTAAAAAAACAACTGGAACTGCAGCGCGATGGCCTTACCGGTAACCTGGGCGAAATAAGTGTATGGCTTTCAAAAACAGATAATGCATGGGTAAATAAAATCGGTAAAGGAAAATATGGCTGGGAAGAGTTGCCTTACTGGCTTAAAGGTTACGGCGATATGGCCTATATGCTGAAAGACCCCAAAATGCTAAAGGAAACAAAGTTTTGGATTGAGGCAGTAATAAAAAACCAAAGGGCCAATGGTGATTTTGGCCCGCTCAATGAAACCAAACCGGGAAGGCGCGACCTGTGGGGAAACATGCCGATGCTTTGGTGCCTGCAATCGTATTATGAATATTCGAAAGATGCGCGTGTGCTAAAGCTGATGACCGCTTATTATAAGTATGAGATGAGCGTGCCGGATAGTTTATTTTTAAAGGACTATTGGGAGAATAGCCGCGGCGGCGATAATTTGATCAGCGTATACTGGCTGTATAACCGTACCGGCGAAAAATGGCTGCTTGACCTCGCTACCAAAATTGACAAGAACACAGCCAACTGGCGCCAGACAGATAATTTACCAAACTGGCATAATGTGAACGTGGCGCAATCATTCCGCGAGCCGGCTACCTTCTGGATGCAAAGCAAGGACCCGGCCGATCTGCAGGCCACCTATAACGATTTTAAGCTGATCCGCAATATTTATGGCCAGGTGCCGGGCGGGATGTTTGGGGCCGATGAAAATGCCCGCAAGGGCTATGATGATCCTCGCCAGGCAGTTGAAACCTGCGGCATGGTAGAGCAAATGACATCGGATGAGTTTTTGCTTCAATTTACCGGGGATACATTTTGGGCCGATAACTGTGAAGATGTTGCTTTTAATACCTTCCCGGCAGCATTTATGCCTGATTACCGGGGACTTCGTTATTTAACGGCACCAAACATGGTAGTAAGCGATAGCAAAAACCATTCACCGGGGATTGATAATAATGGACCGTTTTTAAACATGAACCCGTTCAGCAGCCGCTGTTGCCAGCACAATCATGCCGCCGGCTGGGTGTATTATGCCGAAAACAGCTGGATGGCCACACCTGATAACGGTTTGGCAGATCAGCTTTATTCAGAAGGATCTGTTACCGCAAAAGCGGGAAATGGTAAACCGGTAACTATTGTTACCACAACCAAATACCCTTTTAATGACCAGGTTGATCTTAAAATTTTAACTGCAGCCCCGAATGCATTCCCTATTTACTTGCGTGTACCGGCCTGGTGCAGTGGAGCAAGCCTTCAGGTAAATGGCAAATCAATAGCAGTTAATGCACAAAGCAGAGAATATATCAAGCTCAACAATAAATGGAAAAACGGCGACAGGATAACTCTGCACCTGCCGATGAAGATCCAAACCCGCGAATGGGAAAAGAACAAGAACAGTGTAAGCGTTAACTACGGTCCGCTTACGTTTTCATTAAAAATTGATGAAAAGTATGTTAAAAATACCAACAGCAAAGAAACTGCGGTTGCCGATGCCAAATGGCAAGCAACAGCCGACCCGGCAAAGTGGCCAACTTTTGAAATTTATCCGGCCTCGGCCTGGAACTACGGACTGTTTTTAAATAAGGCTAATCCTGCTGAATCATTTACGGTTGAGAAAAGAGCCTGGCCAAAAGATAATAATCCGTTTACCAATACCAATGCCCCTGTAACGTTGGTAGCAAAAGGCAAGCAGATCCCCGAATGGAAGATTGACCAGTATGGCCTATGCGGATTGTTACCGGTAAGCCCGGTTAAAACGGAAGAACCGCAAACCAATTTAACATTAGTGCCAATGGGAGGGGCGCGTTTACGCATTTCGGCATTTCCAGTAGTTGAGTAATTTTTCGTTGGCTATGACAACTTTCAGAAAGTTGTCATAGCTATTACGATCCAATCAGGGTTTTAATTTCTTCAATTGCTCAACGGCATTTGCATTGGCCGGGTTAAGCGCTAAAGATTTTTGATAATATTCAGTGGCTAGCTCTTTATCGCCTTTATCCATATAAGCCTCAGCCAGGCTGTCCCACACGTTGAAAGATGATGGAAAATCAATTGTATTTTGCTTAAGTACAACTATGGCATCATCAACCTTTTTTACATTAAGCAATTGATAGCCAACATTATTTAGCTGTGCCTCAGTTATAAGCCGACCATTATCCTTTTTTTGATCTTTCATATAATCTTTCATGGCAACTGCCGCACCTTTGCTGATGATGGAATTTAGCAAGATTTTGGCTGGCGCATTATATCGCTGGTAACCCAAATAGGTAAGGCCCGGATGTTCGCCGCCTATTGCATCATCTAAAATCTCTTCTGCAAATGAGAGTCCGCTTTCGCTGTTTGCAAAAAACACCACGGCATCTTTTTGTTGTAAATATGCAGTGATGTATCCTTTACTAAAACCGGAGTCACCCCAATGCCAGAAAGACTCGCCCTGACCGGTTTTTTCAAGTCCCCATCCTAATCCCCAAAAGGCATTGGGCGATTGCGCGTTTAAATTAGTCTGGGGTTTCATCATCTCGTCCCATGTGGCTTTTTTCAGAAGCCAGCCATTCATCACTGCTATTACAAATTTTGAATAATCTTCCGCATTAGTCTGCAAACTGCAACAGGCTTCGCCGTGCTCCCATTTGTAGCGCTCGTTTATCACGCTGCCTTGCCAGTTGTGCCGGTAGGCTCTCAGTGAATCATATTTGCTGGTCCATACGTAGCTACTCCTGGTCATATTCAATGGGCCAAGGATAACCTGCTGCATATAATCCTCAATCCTCATCCCTGTTATCTTTTCAACAACTTTAAAAAGATAAGTGATACCCACAGGCGCATACTGAAATTTCTCTCCCGGGTTAAACCCGAACCTCAATTTCTCCGAATCTTTACGCCCCGAAGGCAGCAAGCCACTGGTATGACTCAGCAGCATCCTTGTGGTAACCAGGTCAATTCGCGGGTCATCGCTAAATTCATGTTTATCATCAATGTATTTATTCAATGGGGTGTCCAGGTTAAGTTTGCCTTCATCCACCAATTTCAAAACTGCATAAGCAAAAACCGGTTTGCTGAGCGAGTTCGCTTCAAAAATAGTTTCACCTGTTACCCGTTGTTTGGTTTCTGCATTCATTACACCAAACGCGCCGCTCCACACCAGCTTGCCGTTACGTACCAGCGCAACAGACATTCCCGGCACATTCGCTTTCTGCATGAGCAGCGGAATATCTTTTTCAAGATGCTTAATTGCTTCATTTGTTGAAAGGCGTGGTGCAAGTGATGGCTTGTTTGTTATTTTTTCCTGAGCAACCGTTGCATATTTTAGCTGAATTAATATGACTAATACCAGGGCAAATTTCTTCATATTCCAGTTACTATCTTTTAATTTTTTTATTTCGCCTTGCGGATATAAATATTGCCGTTCATATTTTTCATTAGCATTTCGGGACCGCCGCCATCAATTTTGCCGTATACCCAATCTTCGAGCTTTAAGCTGTACATACCACCTTTGCTCCCATTAGTATGGGTTACATTTGGCTTGTGCTGTTCGGGAGTTACATCAAAATCGGTATAGATCTCGCCACGGTCTGATTTAAGCTTAACATTGGCTTTCAGGCTTACGGGGAAGGTAACATCTACATTACCGTTAAGGGTGGTAAATGCCATAGGCGCTTTTGGGTCAATGCTCCTAAAGGTTACTACAACATTTCCGTTAACCGTATTTGCTACGACGGAGCCTGCGATACTGGTTAATTTAATACCGCCGTTCACGTTACTTATTTCAAGTTCACCGCTAATATTGCTGGCCAAAATGTCGCCATCATTTATAGTTCCAAGCTTTAAAGTAACCTCATTTTGCGGAATTTTAATTACCAGGTTTGTTGTTTTTCCTGCCTCGCCATGTACATTAACTTTATTATTGTTTTCTTCGGCCTGGATATCCGCCCTGCTGCCTGTTGATAAAGAATGCATCCCATCATGGGTTCTTACTCTAACTTTCTTATCCCCTTTTTCCTGTACGCCAATAATTATATCTTTCCCTTCATAGGTGGTTACAGTAATGGAACCATCAACCAGGCCAACATCAAGCTTATATGGTTTACCGGGCTGGCTTAGCGGGACTACCAACTGATCTGCGGTTTGCGCCCAAAGGCTTGTATTTATAAACATTGCTACAGCCAATGCTGCTATTATTTTTATCGTTTTCATCTTATCGTTTTTATCTTTGTTTTTTAATATAAATATTTCCATTCAAAGTTTCGAATTTGAATGTTTTGCCACCTGTACCAAAGCGCACATCTGATGCTTTGCTAAGCTTGTATATTGTACCGCTGCCATTTTTTCTTTCTGTTTTGCTGATCCTGCTGGGCAACACTTCCGTATCCTCGAAATCGGTATAGAACTGGCCGTTCATGCTTTTAAATTCAACATCTGCCGACAGACCCGGCGGGTAGGTAACATTTAATTCCCCATTAACTGAATAATAGGATGATGCTTCGGGTGGGTTACGCAGATAACTAACCGTAACCGGCCCGTTTACCGTATGGGCGCTGGTTGTGCCTTTTGCATTTACAATTTCAATACTGCCGTTTACATTGTTTATTTTTAATGCACCGTATACATTTTTAACAATAATGTTGCCGTCATTTACTGTGGATGCATACAGGTCTACCTGGTTGGGCACCTTAACCGTATATTCCAGCTTAACCCGGTACTCTATATGGCGGTCGTTATCTCCCCTGTTCCAGTTACGGTGAGGCCTTGTATCATATGGGTAGGCTGTATAGGCTATCACGCTGTCGCCCTTTTGATCAAAGCCGAGCTTAAAATCCCTTTTACCCTCCTCAACGGTTTGCTGATCATCAGCAGTAATGGTTTCATCAATTTCAATTATTACCTTATCGCCTGCATATCCTTCAACTTTTACTGAGCCATCAAGATTACAGATAGCAACTGCCTTTTTCGCAGTAAACTCCTTGCTCACATGCGTTTTATATACCTGCGCCTGTGCTGCAATTTGGGCAAGGCAAAGCCCAACTCCTGTTAAAACAGGGATCAATATCTTTTTCATAAAATATTTTATTTAAATAAGCTGTGTTATGGTTTCTTTGATCTTATCCCTGACGCCGTGATCAAGGTCTTTTTGTTTTAATAATTCTCTAAACGATTTTACCGAACTTTTTTCCTGCAGCTTAAGCATCACGTCCGCTATGGCCGACTGCATCAGCGGCGAATCCTGCCTGGTGATGGATTGAACCAAACCCTCCCTAACTTCCGGGTGACCGGCAAGGTGTGTTAATGCATCAAGCGTGCTTAACCTAACGTTTACGTTAGGGTCGTTATTCAGGGTAGATAACAAAGCGTCAATCACCTCTTTATCTGCATGCTTTATTTCGCAGGTATAGCTAACCACTCTCATCCGTTCAGATGACGA
>JAQBOS010000663.1 GCA_028287925.1 Mucilaginibacter sp.
TTGTCGCGGTTGGCGGAAATTCCGGTGCCGGCCAGCATCTGGGTCAGCGCCGCGTCGGGCGCGGCGCCCCGGACTTCGCGGCTGGTGACGCCGGTGACGTCGTCGACATTGTAAATCAGCTGAACGCCGGACTGCTTGATATAGGCTTCCAGCGCCGTCTTCAGATCTTCCGCGGGAATGGTGACGCTCTGCGCCGCGGCCCCGCCGGTCAGCGCAAGCAGCCAGGCCGCACCTGAAAGCACCGCTGTGCGGGTTCGCAATCGCTTCAAAATTCCCCCGGACCCGATGTTATTATTGTATGGGCATTCCAAAACCGGAAAGTCCCTGACTTCCCTAGCGAGAGACGACGATCCTGCTTCCCTGGTCGTTCACCGAAAGTCCGAAGCCGCGATGCAGCAGCAGAACAAAGACATCCACATTGCCGGCCTTGAAACTGCCGCCGATGCGGATCTTGCGGGCCGGACCTTCCACGAAAATCTGCCGCGCGTTGTAGCGATTGAACTGCTCGGCCGCTTCGGCCAGGGTCTGCTGGTCGAACACCAGCATGCCGCCGCGCCAGCTGAGATCGTCGGCGATATCGCGATCGGGCTTGGCAAGCACCAGTGTCTCGCCGCCCTTGGTGACCACGACATGGCCGGCTTGCGCCACCACCGGCGCGCCGGCGTCATCCAATATTTCCACCCGCACCCGCCCTTCGCGCACCGTCACGCGCACATCGTCGCCATTGCGGAAGACGGAGAATTTGGTGCCGATATCGGTGATCCGCCGGTTGCCGGCATAGACCGTGAACGGCCGCTGGGCGTCGTGCACCACGTCGAAATAGGCTTCACCTTTGTCCAGCCGCACGGTGCGCCCCGTGACATCCGCCCGCAGGCTGGTGTTGGTGTTCAGTTCCACCTGGGTGCCGTCCGCCAGCCGGACCGCCTGCATCCGGCCTATGGCGGTGACATAGTTCTGTTCAGACGGGGCGCGCCGGGCGAAATAGACGCCGCCGCCCAGCAGCAGCGCCAAGCTCGCCGCGATCGCCGCCCAAGTCCGCGGCCTGGAGGACCACCACCGCACGCGCGACATCGGCATCGGGCTTTTCAAGGCCGCCAGACGGTCCGCCCGCTGCCACGCCGCCTTGAGCCGCAGATAGGCAACCTTGTTGAGGCTGGACTGCGACAGCCAGAAATCCAGCGCATCGCGCTCCTCGGCGGTCAGCCCGCGATCCTCGCGCGCCAGCCAGCCCGCGGCTGCTGCTTCGGTCTCCTCAGCGGACATCGCGGGGCTTTCTGAAGGAATTGTAGCGGCGGGCTTCGCTGGTCACCGCGCCCCGGCGGTTGCCCAGCGCCTGGGCCAGCAGCCGCATGCCCTTGGCGACCTGATTTTCCACAGTCTCTATGGTGATGCCCATCTGCCTGGCGACCTCTTTTTGCGAAAGCCCGTCCACCTTGCGCATCATCACCACCTGCCGGCAGCGGGGGGGCAATTCGTCCAGCGCCGCCTGCAGCAGGCGCAGCTCCTGGCGGGCGGCGACATAGGCTTCGGACGAAGGCTTGTCATCTGAGACGTTCAGCCACTCGAAATCCGCCATGCTCTCCAGGGACACCACGCTCTGGCGTCGCAGCCGGTCGATCATCAGGTTGCGGGTGATCTGGAACAGGAACGGCTTGATCAGGGCCGGACGCTCGCGCTGCGCCGCTTCATAGACTCGCGCATAGGCTTCCTGGCGCAAATCGCCGATTTCCGCCTCGTTGCGCCAATTGCGCCGCAGAAAGCGGGTCAGCATGGGCTCAAGGGGAAGCACTTCTCGCATGAACCATTGATCGATTGCTTGTTCGCCCATGCCTCCCCTGGCGTCATTCCCTGTATGAGGTCTCGCCGGCCTGGCTGCCTCTTATATTTTGGACCTTTTTCGGCGGTCCGAATTCTGGGACGGACCGGAAGGGGAAAACCCCTACGTCTTTTGCACCCCGCCTGCTCCGTCATGTGGTCAGAACACACAGATCGTAGCATAAACAATGGATTGAACGAATAACTTCGCGCGTCTTCTGAGGTGCACTAATCGTACCAGCTGGGCGATTTCACCGCGCCCTGGTACCAGTCCAGGGCATGGCCGATCCAGAGCTGGGAGCTGGTGCGGCGCAGGAAGTCCTCTACCTTTTTGCGCGAGGCCGGCGTCCCGGTGGCCTGCTCCCGGGGCGGTACCCGTCCAAGCGTACGCTCGGCGCTGTAGTGGTAAAGGTCGCCCGAGATCACCACCCCGCCCGTCCGGGCCAGTTTCACATACAGCGACTGATGGCCCTGCCTGTGCCCCGGGGAGGACAGCAAAAACACGCTGCCGTCCCCAAACACGTCATAGTCGCCCTCGATAGTGCGGATGCGGGCTTGGGCCAGAGCGGCGTAATTGCGGCGTACCGTCTCGTTCGCGTTCGGGCCGAACATCACGTCATATTCCGGCTTGCGCGCCAGCCAGGTCGATCCGGCATAATCATTGGCATTGCCGACATGGTCCCAATGGGAATGGGAAAGGGCCAGATAGGTGATCATGGGGGCGGTGACGCCAATATTGGCCAGTTCGCCTTTCAGGGTCGTGGTCTTGAGCTGGCCTTCGTACCCCATCTTGTTTTCCGTGATCGGGCGGCCGACCTGCGCGTCGGTCAGGCCCGTGTCGAACAACAGCATTCCCCTGGGATGCATCACCAGAAAACAGGGATCGGAAAAATCGGGATCGGGGACATCCTCGCGGGTGAGGCCGAACCGTTCCGGCTGGTGGGAGATGATGGTGCCGCAGTCGATCACATAGAGCCGCACACCAGATACTTTGGGAAGCGGCGGCAAGCCCATCGGGGCCTGTGCCGAAGCAGCCAGGCAGCACGCCATCAACCCCAGCAGAGCCGCGGCAATACGGTGCGCCATGCCTCACCTTTCTGTCGGACGCCGGCCCTTATTGCGGGTCAGCCCGCGACACTAATGATTGGTGCTGGCGACGACGTTACGGTCCTTGATAAACTGGACGTAGAAGACGCGGATTTTCTCCGGGCCTACCCGATTGACAAAATCGGCGGGCGTGATGCCGTGATCGTCCTTCACATTCAGCACCGCGCCCTTGTCGGCCAGATAGGTGACGATCGCTTCATTGTCCGTTGCGGTGCGGTTCGCCAGCACCATGTGGATGATGCTCTTGCCGCCCTGGGCGACGGCATTGATGTTGGGGTCCAGCGTCAGCGCATATTTCACCGCTACCAGATTCCCGCTGCCCGCCGCGGCCAGCGCAACGGTCAGGCCGTCTCCGGCCTTGATGTCGGGCTTGGCGCCGGCATCCACCAGGGCCTTCATTGCCGGCACCGAGCCTGACCGGGCCGCCAGCAGCAGCGGCGCCGTGGGCGCGACCGGTGGCGGGATCAGGTATTCGGCGGCCTCCAGGGGCTTTTTCTTGGGAGGCACGCCACCACCCACAGCGATGGGCGCGGGAACCGGCTCCGCGGATGCGACCTGCACCGGCGGCGCCGCAGGCGGCTTTGTCATGGCGTTGGGATCGCCACCCTTGGCCAGGACCAGCTTCACCAGATCCGGATTTCCATTGGCGGCCGCGACATGGA
>JAQBOS010000237.1 GCA_028287925.1 Mucilaginibacter sp.
CATAAAACCTCTAAAAATTTACTGCCCGCCCAAACTAAAGGAAATCGTTGATCTGCAGTTAAAGTATTCTGAAACCACACTGCAATACCCGGTAGAATTTATATTTACCAACCCGGAAAAAGCAGAAGTACTTTTAGACAACCAGGATATCATCATTGAAACTATCCCGCTTAATCATAGAATTTCATGTACAGGATTTTTATTCAAAGAGAAGAAAAGACTACGAAAGTTAATAAAGGATAAGCTGGAGCAATTAGCCATACCTGTTGAATATTACTCAGCGTTAAAAAAGGGTGCGGATTATATTATGCCAAATGGCGAAGTGTTAAAAAACGACACGCTAACTACTGACTCCAGCGAGCCTAAGGCATATGCCTATTGCTCAGATACTTTATACGACGAAATGTACTTTAAGCAAATAAATGGTGTTACATTGCTATATCACGAGGCTACATTTTTAAACAACATGCTCGACAGGGCAATTGAAACCCATCATACTACAGCGTTACAAGCCGGACAGGTGGCATTAATAACCAATGCGAAAAAATTACTGATCGGCCATTTCTCCGCCCGCTACAAAACTTTAACCGAACTATTGGACGAGGCCCGCAGCGTTTTCCCTGAAACAGAATTGGCTATTGAGGGAAGAACCTTTATAATCGGCGAGTAGTTGTCGGTTTGCAGTTTGCAATTCCCCCTCTGTTTACTGTCAACTGGTCTTTTTCCTACTGCCCACTGCAAACTGCCTACTGAAAACTAGTCCTTCTTCCCTCCGAACACTGAGAAGCTTACATATCGTTTCGGATGTGCTTTCAGATCAATAAACAGGCTGTTTAAGTTGGCGGAAGCATCCTTAAGGTTATTGTACATCTTATCATCATGCAGCAATAACCCAAGCGAACCCTGGCTGGTGTTTATTGCAGCAATTGTTGCCTGCAGATCGGCCATGGCTTTATTTGCATTGTCAAGGGTTTGCTTAATATTGGCAGCAGCTATATCATTGCTTACTTTTTGAAAATCAGTGGTGATACCTGTCAGGTTAGCCGTACTGTTTTTTAAATTAGCTGATACCGTTTCGGCATTTTCCATTATACCATTTATATGCTCGGTTTGTCCGCCAACCAATGCATCAATTTTTTTTGTGGTACCTTCAAGGGTCTGCAAAGAGTTAGCAATACTGGTAAAGCTTCTGTCAACATTCTTTTGAAAGTTTGGATTTAAGATCTTGTTAATAGCAGCAAGTGATGAATCAAGCTTTGTTATCAGGTTTTCGGCTTTGGTTTGAATAGGCTGAAGACTCTCTGCCAGGCTCCCCTGGATATCGGCACGTAATGTATCATTGTCATCAGCATAAGTATTACTGTTGCCGTATTCAAATACAATTGCTTTTCCGCCCAAAAGATCTGTACTTACCAGTTTTGCCAGTGTGTTTGATGGTACATTATATTGTTTATTCACTTTAAACTCCACTATGGTATGGCCATTTGACAATAGTTTCATTTTTGAAACATTCCCTATCTGGAAGCCATTTACCAATACGGGTTTTGATACCGAAAGACCATCAACACTCCTGTAAACAGCGTAAAATTTATTGGAACCTGAAAAAACATCGTTTCCTTTTAAAAAACTATATCCCAGTATAAGAACAGTAATTGTTATGGCCGTTAAGGCGCCTATTTTTGTCTCGTTTGATATTTTCATGATAGAGATTTGAGATGTGAGATATTAGATTTGAGATGAAGATATTGACAAGGTTAGCGTTTTTGCTGTCTCATGTCTCAAATCTAACATCTCATATCTATAATTAATTATTGTGACGCTTGTTCTACTCCGGCTTTATAGTTTGTTATGGCTCTTACTATTGACGCCACAATTTCATTCTGGCCATTTTCTGAATTCAGATAGGCCTCATCATCGGGGTTATTAATATAGCCTGTTTCAACAAGCACAGCCGGCATGGCGCTATGACATAATACCAATATGCCCTGTTCCCTGATGCCATCACTATGCCTGCCGTCGGTTTCAGTGAACTCAGTATTAAGCAATTCTGCCAAATGGATACTTTGCTTACGGTATTTGCGCTTATATTCGTTCATCAGGATTATTGATTCCGGATCATTGGGATCCGGATTGGTATTCATTTCCGTATCATCTTCAATCAGGTTTTCTTTAATGGCTTTTTCCTCTTCTTTACTGCGATGAAAACCATAAACCAGCAATAAAACACCCTTGCCTGAACGATCGGGAACTTCAGTTGTCCTGTAAACCGGCTTATGATGTTTATGACCAACAACCTCGCGGATGCGCCTGCCTGGTAATGAATTACAATGCAATGAGATAAAAAGGTCTCCTTTATTAGCATTTGCAATGTCTGCCCGTTTTTGCCATGCAACATCATCTTCAGTTGTACGGGTCATAACAACTTTTACACCTTCTAATTCTTTTTCTATCGCTTTTTGCAATTTAAATGCTATGGCAAGCGTTACTGTTCTCTCATTGGAATAGGAACCAGATGCACCAGGAGAAAAATGGCCCACACCTGAGTGTTGGCCACCATGACCGGCATCAACAATGATGGTTTTAACTTTATAACCATTATTGACAATGGTATCCTGTTTTTCCGGTGAACTTATTGCAAAAGAAAAAACGGGTAAAGTTGTAAGTAAAAACGATAAACCGTAAATCAATCTTTTCAATGCCTTATTTTTCATTATTTTTGAACGCTGTTAACTATATCTGCAAAAATACTATTCATAATCAATTTTGAAATTCATAAGTCTATTTTTTCTTATTGCAATAACTTTAATGGCAAATGTGATGGCTTCATCACGGCCCCTTGGTGTCTATTGCTATGTACTACAAACGGATACAATTAAAAAATCTGATACAACAGTAACTCCAAAACTTACTAAAGGTAAAAAATCTAAGGCAAAGCCGGGCACAAAAAATGCAACCGCGAAAAATGACACTACTAAAAAGGGGTCAAATGGTGGTTTGCAATCGCAGGTAACATCACATGCGGAAGATTCGGTTATTACCGATAAAGTGCACGATATTACCTATTTATACGGCAGAGCCCGCGTAACTTATGAAGATTTTGAGCTGGATGCCGACTATATAAGGCTCGACCAAAAAAATCACCTGATATTTGCTAAAGGAAGCACTGATCCCATAACCAAACGATATGTGGGGAGGCCCATTTCCAAACAGAGTAAGGATAAACCCGTTGAATCAGACTCCTTACTCTTTAATTATAAAACTAAAAAAGGCAGGGTTTTTAACCCGGCATCAGAGCAGGATGGGAATTTCCTATCAGGCGGAGAGGTCAAAAAATTAAATGAAACAGAAGTGGCCTATCGCAATACTACCTTTAGCACATGCGATCTGCCGCAACCATACACCCATTTTGGAATAGTAATAACAAAAGGCATTGGTGAGAAGAACCGGATCATATCCGGACCGGCATACCTTGAAATTGAGGGGATCCCACTTCCGCTGGCCATCCCTTTTGGCTTTTTCCCAAAGCCTGATACCCGTGCATCAGGTGTTATAATTCCTACTTTTGGTGAGGATCAGAAGCTTGGTTTTTACCTAAGAAACTTTGGTTACTATATAGGAATTAGTGATTACCTGGATTTAACCAACACCGGAACAGTTTATTCAAAAGGATCATACGAATTAAATACTACAGCACATTATTTAAAAAGGTATAAATATGGCGGTACCGTATCATTAAGCTACGGATCGCATAATTATGGATTGGAAGGCGACCCTGCACAAAAAGATTTTAATGTTACCTGGTCGCACAGCCAGGATCCGAATGCAAATCCGGGGAGTACTTTCAGCGCCTCGGTAAACGCGGGTACCTCAACTTATTATCGTAATAACCCTGCGCAAAATAACTACAACCTAAACTCGCTTACCCAAAACAACTTACGCTCATCTATAAACTATAGTAAAACCTGGGAGGGAACTCCGTTTAACTTAAGTTTAGGCCTATCACACAGCCAGGATCTTACCAATAAAACAGTAACCCTGCAATTACCTACGCTGAGCTTTACAATGGCATCCATAAGCCCCTTTGATTCAAAAGATAGAGTAGGAGATCAGAAATGGTATCAAAAAATAACTGTAAGCTATAGCCTGCAAGCTACTAACGAGGTAGACAATGTGCCCGAAGCAGAATTATTTAAAAGCACTACCTTATCAAAAAGATTACAAAGCCGCGCTGTACATCAAATTCCGGTTGGTTTAAGTTTAAATGTATTTAAGTATTTTCAATTCAGCAGCTCTGTTAACTATACTGAACACTGGTATTTACAAACAATAAGAGAAAGATATGTGCGCGGAGGAGTTAATGCAGACGGTACCATCATTGACCCAAATGTGCCTGTACGTGACACCATAAGCGGATTTAAAAGAGCAGGTTCTTATAATTTCAGTAGTGGTTTATCAACAAAAATTTACAGCACAATAAACTTTAAAAAGGGGAATATAATTGCGATAAGGCACGTAATGACGCCTACCATCAGCTTCAATTATAATCCTGATTTTTCTGATCCCAGCTTTGGATACTATAAAACAATAGTAAGCAATGCCGCTATTCCATTCCCTACTAAAAGTACTACTTATTCCATTTTTCCTGATGGTTTCCCCTCTCCCGGAAAGCAGGCCGGGATAAGTTTTAACCTTGACAATACAATTCAAATGAAGTTGAAGCCTAAAACTACCGATACATCAGGCAAGGCAAGGAAAGTAAATATACTTGATGGATTTTCATTTTCAACTTTTTACAATTTTGCACAGGACTCGCTCAGGCTTTCACCCATTTCGTTCTCGGCGCACACTGCTATATTAAATCAAAAGGTTAATCTCAGCTTATATGGTTCATTAAATCCATATGTAACACAAGTGCTCGATACCATTTCAAATGGACAGATCCAGCGCTACACACACGAAATAAACCGGTATACTTTCCAGGATGGAAGGCTTCCGCAGCTTACAACTATCAGCTTTTCAATGAGCGGCAGTTTAAACTCAACATCATTTAAACCCCATGCGCCTGTATTACCAAATAGTACGCTGCAAACCATTAATCCGCAGCAAGCCCAAAAACTGGCATTTATAAACAGTGATCCAAGTGCTTATGTAGATTTTAACGTACCGTGGAACTTATCGTTCAATTATAATTTCAGTTATAATAATAACATCATCAATACCAATACAACCAACACCATTATGCTGAGCGGAGATGTTAACTTAACATCAAAGTGGAAAGTTCAATATAATACCAATTATGATATCCGGGCCCACAAGCTGGCTGTAAGCTCATTTTCAATTTACAGGGACCTTCATTGCTGGGACCTTAACGTGCAATGGGTTCCGTTTGGGATCTATAAATCATACAACGTTACATTAAAAGTAAAAGCAGCCATTTTACAGGATTTAAAGCTAAGTAAGAGAAGCGATTATACAAGCAGTTCATATTTTAACGGCAATTAATAATGCTTGCAGAAATAATAACAATAGGAGACGAAATACTTATAGGGCAAATTGTTGATACCAATTCAGCCTGGATGGCAGAGCAGCTTAACAATATCGGGATTCGTATAAAACAGATCTCTTCGGTGTCTGATGACAGGGAACATATCTTAACTGCGCTTAAAGAAGCAGCAGGCAGGGCAGATATTATTTTGATAACCGGCGGACTAGGGCCTACCAGGGATGATATTACAAAAAAAACGATTGCCGAATACTTTAATGTTAAGCTGGTTGAGAATAAGGATGCTTTGGATAATGTGCTGAACATTTTTTCGCGTTACAACAGGCCTCTGCTGGAAGTAAACCGGTTGCAGGCGCAAGTACCTGAGAACTGTGATGTGATCCTTAATAAAAACGGCACAGCCCCGGGAATGTGGTTTAATGAAAAAGGTAAAATTTATGTTTCGATGCCGGGCGTGCCACACGAAATGATGTACATGATGGAAGATGAGATAATCCCCAAACTTAAATCATCGTTAAAGTTGCCCGTAATTATTCACAAAACCATTTTAACAGTGGGTGAAGGAGAATCGTACCTTGCTGAACAAATAGCCGACATTGAAGACGCATTACCATCGTTCATTAAGCTGGCGTATTTGCCAAAGCTAGGCCAGGTAAGGTTAAGGCTTAGCGGATATGGCGAAGATGAAGCCGTTTTAAGAGAAAAAATAAATGAATTTGCAGCTAAAATAGTTGAACGTGTTGCCAATGTTGTAGCTGCTGAAGAAGATATATCTATAGAAAAGGCCATATTAAATTATATGGCCGAACATAACCTCACGCTATCAGTTGCCGAAAGCTGTACAGGTGGATACATTTCACATTTAATTACCCAGCATGCGGGCTCATCAAAAGTATTCTTCGGCGGGGCTGTTTCCTATTCATACGAATTAAAGGAAAGTATTCTGGGTGTAAAAAAAGAGACTTTAGCAAAATTTGGAGCTGTAAGCGAAGAAACAGCCACCGAAATGGTTTTAGGAGCTTTACACAACTTTAAGTCTGATTATGCCCTGGCTGTTACCGGCATTGCCGGGCCTGACGGAGGTACGCCTGATAAACCCGTCGGTACCGTGTGGATTGCAGTAGCCTCTCTCAACAAAACTATTGTAAAGAAATTAACATTTGGGAATAAACGCCGTCAAAACATCGAAAGGACTGCAATTTCAGCCTTAAACATGTTGAATACTTTACTTCACAATTCTGGAAAATAACGAGAAAATCAGCTAATTTTGGCCTTTAATCTATATATTGTCTATGGCTAAATATAAACTGTTGCTGCCAAAAATGGGCGAAAGTGTTGAAGAGGCAACTATAATCAAATGGACTAAAAACCCGGGAGATTATATAGAAGCCGACGAAACAGTAATGGAAATTGCCACCGATAAAGTAGATTCGGATGTTCCATCTCCGGTATCGGGAAGATTATCCGAACGGCTTTATAAGGATAATGATGTGGTTAAGGTTGGTGCAGTTATTGCAATAATTGAAACTAACGAACCTGAAGAGGTTAAAGAAGAGCCTGTTGCAACTACTTTCCATCAAACTCCCGTACAACCTGTTGTAACGCAACCGATAGAAGAAGTTAAACCTCCTGTTCAGCAAACGCCACCGGTGCCTGTGTTTACCCCGCCAACTCCGCAGCCTGAAACAAAACATGCTGAAGAGTCAAAGCCACCGGTATTTACCGAGCCAAGGAAAGAATATGCCGAGCCGGTTCCGTTTATTGAACAAATACAACAAAAGGCAGAAGAAAAAACAGACGAGACTAATAAAAACGGGGGCCGTTTTTATTCTCCTTTAGTAAAAAATATTGCTACACAGGAAGGGATTAGCAATGCTGAGCTTGATCAGATCCCGGGAACAGGTGCAGAAGGCCGGTTAACAAAAGATGACCTGTTATTATACGTGCAGCAAAGAGTACAGCCTGCACCAACATCACAAAAAAGCACCGAATATGTTGCTCCTGAAATTGTAAATACAGTTGTTGAACCAACAGTTTCTCCGGCACCTGTTGCGACAGAGGCTCCCAAAGCTGAACCAGTTGCAGAAGCACCACGCCCTGAACCTATTGCTCCCCCTGCGCCTCAACCAGCTGCCCAGGAACCTGCTGAAAATAAAACACCAAAAGGCGTATCAATGTCTGGTGGCGACGAAATAATTGAAATGGACAGGATGCGCCGCTTGATTGCCGACCATATGGTGATGAGCAAGCATACTTCTCCGCATGTTACCTCATTTGTTGAAGCAGATGTAACCAACATTGTTTTATGGCGCGAAAGAATAAAAGCAAACTTTGAGAAACGCGAAGGGGAGAAGATAACATTTACACCTATATTTATTGAAGCTGTTGTAAGAGCCATAAAAGACCTGCCCATGATTAACGTCCAGGTAAATGGCACACAAATCATAAAGAAGAAGGATATCAACATCAGCATGGCAACAGCTTTGCCAAGCGGAAATTTGATAGTCCCGGTTATAAAAAAGGCTGATGAGCTAAACCTGATAGGGCTTACCAAAGCTGTTAACGATCTGGCAAACCGCGCCCGCACCAATAAGCTTAAACCTGATGATGTGCAGGGCGGTACATTTACCATAACCAATGTTGGCTCATTCGGTAATGTTATGGGAACACCTATAATAAACCAGCCACAAGTAGCTATTTTAGCTGTTGGTGCAATTAAGAAAAAGCCTGCAGTAATCGAAACTTTACAGGGTGACATGATCGGAATTCGTCATATGATGTTTTTATCATTATCATATGATCACCGTGTTGTTGATGGCGCTTTAGGCGGATCGTTTGTAAGGCGTGTGGCTGATTACCTTGAAAACTGGGAAACCGACAGGGATATTTAACCGCCCGGCCCCCTAAAGGGGAGTTTTGAAAAGAAGTATTGGATCCCGTCTATTTTAGGTGGGATTTTTTATTTAATTGATTCCCGGAAATCTTGTACCAACTTGTTTCAACATGCATAAGCTGTGAATTGCATGCTTTGCCGCCATTCGTGAAATTTGATAAATATTTTAATTAATTATCAAGATGGAACAAACAAACAGAAAAAAATTACTACCCTGGTTTTTATTTACAGGGCTGCTTACAGGCTCATTAGATGCGCTGCTGGCTATAATTATTAATCATAAAGTTCCGGCAGCTGTTATATTTAAATTTATAGCCAGCGGAGTTTTTGGCAATGCAGCATTTGGACCGGGAAATGAAATGATATACTACGGTGTATTATTTCACTATTTTATAGCTTTTACCTGGACAATCTTGTTTTTTATATTCTATAACAAGCTTATAAACATTGTAAAATTCAGATTTGTATTAATGTTAGTTACAGGTATTATAATCTGGGCAGTTATGAACCTTTTGGTATTGCCTTTAAGCCA
>JAQBOS010000239.1 GCA_028287925.1 Mucilaginibacter sp.
AATTACAGCTATCTGAAAGATGTAGCCTATTACCCATACATCCCCGGTCTTGAAAAAGCCGGCTTAACCATAGAAAAGATCCCCAGCCTGCAGGAAATGAACGATGCCCTTGCTAAAATTGGCTGGGGTGCGGTTACGGTTGATGGTTTTATACCTCCTGCTGCTTTTATGGAGTACCAGGCTTACCGCGTTTTGGTTATTGCTGCCGACATTCGCCAGCTAAAACATATTGAATACACACCTGCGCCGGACATTATCCATGAATCGGCAGGGCATGCTCCCATAATTGCTGATAAGGATTACCACGAATACCTGAGTTATTTTGGTTCGATAGGCGCCAAAGCCATGTTTTCGGCACAAGATTTTGAGCTTTACGAAGCCATAAGGGCCTTATCGATACTAAAAGAAATGCCCGATGCTGACGCAAACGAAATAAATAAAGCAGAAGAACTGCTCACTCACCGCCAAGAAAACATGGGCGAACCATCAGAAATGGCCTTACTGAGCCGCCTGCACTGGTGGACGGTAGAATACGGACTGATCGGCAGCCTTGAAAATCCTAAAATTTATGGCGCTGGATTGCTATCATCAATTGGCGAAAGCGCAAGCTGCATGGATAATGATATCAAAAAGATCCCGTATACCATTGATGCCATAAATTATACTTACGATATTACAAAAACCCAGCCCCAGCTATTTGTTACCCCAACTTTTCAAAACCTGATAGATGTACTGGAAACATTTGCCAATAGCATGTCGTTCAGAAAGGGTGGTGCATATGGTTTGCAAAAAGCTATCGAAAGCAAAAACACCTGCACCGCAGTTTATAGTTCAGGGTTGCAGGTTTCAGGCACCTTTACTGATTTTAAACAACATAATAACGACCCTGTGTTTATTAAAACTACAGGCCCATCGGCATTAGCCATTGATAACCGGCAGTTGAAAGGGCATGGCAAGGATTATCATCAGGACGGATTCAGCTCGCCTCTTGGAAAGCTTAAGGGGCATGCCATGTCATTGGAAAACTTAAGCGTTGAGGAGCTTAATTATTTTGGTATTGAGCAGGGTAAAACCGCTGAACTAAACTTTGAAAGCGGAATTTCAGTTACCGGCGAGGTAAAAGAAATTATTGCATCAAACGGCAAAACACAGCTTATTACTTTCGCCAATTGTACAGTTAAAGGCAAAGCAGGTGAACTGTTGTTTGACCCAACTTGGGGTGTTTATGATATGGCGGTGGGCGAAAAAATAGTATCTGTTTTTTGCGGTGCGGCAGATAAGGGAGAGTTTTTAGAAATAGCCTATAAATCTGATACGCTTACGCATCATGCTGCTTATGATGATAACACTATTGAGCTGCACAAGCTTTACCAGCAGGTGCGCAACCGCAGGCACAATGGCGGAGATTTTGGCTTTTTAGGCAACGTTTGGCTGATGCTTCAAAAGCATCACCATGACGATTGGCTTTGCGCCTTAGAAATTTTAGAGATCCTGGATCATGAGGAGACAGAGCCGGACCTGGCTGCAGAAATAAGAAATTTCCTTGAACAAAAAGCGATTGATGAGCCCGAATGCAAAAAGCTGATTAATGATGGGTTTTACTTAATTAAGCACCCGGTTGAACAAAAATTGGTGGTTTAGGGAATTGTTTGTAATTTAGTATATGACAACTATAAAAGTAACAGTTGAGGATGAGAATGCAGATTTATTAAAAAAACTTTTGCAGGAAGTTTCATTTGTAAAAAATGTTGAAGAAGAAACTATTGTTAATAAATCTCATGAATCTGAATCTTCCTATGATAGGATAAAAAAGATCCTTAATGAAGCAAAAGGTAAAAATTTGTTTGCTGATATAAAAGATCCGGTTGAGTGGCAACGTGAATTAAGAAAGGAATGGGATCGTGATTTTTGATACTAATGTTCTAATTTACCTATCAAAATACATCTTAAACCCTGAAAAAATATTAATCGGTGACATTGCGATTTCCGTGATTACTAAAATAGAAGTATTAGGATTTGCATTTCAAAACAGCGCAGAACATGATTTGCTTTTAAGTATTTGTAACGAATTAAAAGTAATATCATTAACGGACGAGATAGCGAATGCGACTATAGATCTCCGTAAAAACTACCGTATAAAATTACCGGACGCTATTATTTACGCTACAGCATTAGTTGAAAATGTGCCTTTATTAACTAACAACATTAAAGATTTTAATTCATTAGACGGAAATGTTAAGTTAATCAACCCGCTTGATTTATGAATATTATTGTAACGACTGCAGCGGTATGAGTATTGAAGCAGTATATGAGCTAGTAATTGTTCTCACAAGGAGAGCATAGATGATCAGGGAGATGTTTATGATTTACGAAAATAATTAATCAGGCGTAAAGCTAACCTCAATGGCCATGAGTTAAACTTCTTGCCTTTTTTAATTTTTTATTACCGTCCAAATCTTCTTTAATAGCTTGGATTGATGAATTAAATTCCTCAAAAAACTGTTCGGTATTTAAACGTTTTTGTATTTCCTCCCAATCAGCTATTGGAACTATTACAGCAGTTTTTTTACCTTTTGCATTAGTGACAACTTGAATACTCATACACAAAAATACAGTTTTATTTAAAAAATATTCTATTCAGCAAAAATTGGTGGTTTAGGGAATTGTTTTTGTCCCCGCAGGGTCTGTCATAGATTTAAGTTAACCCACAAAATTAAGGACTGTTGTTAGCATAGCTAAAGCCAATCATCAATGACTGAAAAAAGGAGTATCCTTTCCAAAGGGTCTGCCATCCTGGCAACCCTTTGCTTTTAAGCCC
>JAQBOS010000251.1 GCA_028287925.1 Mucilaginibacter sp.
TAAGATTGATAACAATCACCTGGTCGGGCGCGGAGCTGATCACCTGCCTGGTATAAGTTATTCCGTTAATTGTATAACGGGTGGTTGAAATGGCATCACGGATATTGAGATCACGATAATACGCAGTTGGCAGGGTGTCTTTTAAATCCTGGGTAATAGCAAGGTCGCCAAGCGGCAAATAGGATTCTGAATAATAACCCTGCATTTTTTTTGCGTAATTGTATGCTTTGGCATAATCTTCTTCTTTAAAAAGGGCCTCCCTTGCCAGTAATAAATTAGCATAGGCACCGGGATTTACATTGGTGCGTACTGGACCGCCAGACCACAAAGTAGCTTCATTTAATTGAATAAGCTCCCGCTTAACCCCCCCAAACACCATTGCAGCCAAACGGCCGTTGCCAAGGGGCAAAGCCTCTGTCCAAACCTTTGCAGGTTGTTTGTACCAAAGTTTTAGGTTATCCTGGCAAAAAGCATGAAACGGGATTATAATAATTAGCAGGATCAGAATTCTTTTTATCATAAGTTTTATTTTATAGATCATAAGCAGGAAGCAAGAGCTAAAAATCAGGAAAAGAAATTGAAACTTTTTTATCTTGATTCCTGACTCTTACAGCTTGATTCTTTTTTACTGGGTAGATAACTTAAACAGCGCAGCTCCATGCTTGTTAACCTGTTGGTGATAGCTTTGCCTAAATGCGCCTACATCCTGTTTTTTCCACAGATCTCTCACTGTTATTTTTCCTATCAGGCCAACGGATGCAAAGGAAAAATCAATATCCACGGGTTGTTCGCTTAAATTAAACATAGCCACATAAACATCCTTACTACCATTGGCATGCGAATACCAGATCATTTTTCCATCTTTTTGATACAGTTGCCTCGGGTTCTCTCCTTGCTGGTTTACGGCCAAAACTTCAGCATTGTTAAATAAGCTCAACTCAAACGGCCTGTTTTCGGGAAGATTGCCGCCAAGCATCAGCGGTGAACGGAAGATGCTCCAAAAGGTCATATGGGTATATTCTTCATCTTCGGTAAACCGGCTGTAACGTTCTTCGCCAACTGGTCCCCGTTTGGATAGCTTACCAATCTGGATCATATCGCAATCCGGCCAATGGCCGGGGCCGCTTACCCCTTCCCACTGCTTTGCATAATTCATCATTCCTGTTATCTCTTTCCAGTTATCCCAAAAATCATCGGCCATGCGCCACATATTTGCATATTCAACAGCATGGTCTGATTCTGCTACAGGTGTAGCGCCCGGTGATAAACTTAGTACTATAGGCCTGCCGCAATGGGCAATTGCCTTGCTGTAGCCCGCAACTTCTGCCTCACTATAGGGCCGCGAAAGGTCATCAACCTTAATAAAATCAACACCCCAGTCGGCATATAGCTCTAACAGGGAGTTTAAATATTCCTGCGCGCCGGGTTTCTTCATATCAAGCCCGTACATGTGGTTCATCCAGGGGCATTTTGAGTTGGTGTCGGCAACCATATCTGCCGTTATTCCATTAGTTCCTTTTATTGGCGATTTTGCCCACACAGCCTGGCGCGGGATCCCCCGCATTACGTGAATCCCAAATTTTAAGCCGAGGGAATGTACGTATGCTGCCAGCGGACCAAAACCCTTGCCGCCAAATGCAGACGGAAATTTGGTAGGCTGGGGGCTTAACCTGCCCCATTGATCCATTGTTAACCAGGGCACGTATGAACCATCCTGTAACCTTAATTGAAACGGGTTGCCAATGTTACTTCCCGGAGGATTATCATACGACCATAAAAAATCAACTACTATATACTGCCAACCATATTGTTTCAGATTTTTGGCCATATAATCGGCATTTGCTTTTACTTCGTCTTCATGAACGGCAGAACCAAAACAATTATAGCTGTTCCAGCCCATTGGAGGTGTTTGTGCAACTGTTTGTGCGGATGCAGAATTGTAAAAAGAGATTAAAACGACAGTAATAAAAATGGATAAATATTTCATTGCGACTTTAAATTCGATCAATTAGTTAGTTAAAAAGGGTTATTATATAAAATTATGCAATAGTTTCTTCTTTTTCCTTATTCCGTATTTCAATTATGTATTCTGAAGGAAGCATTCCAAACTCTTCTTTAAACACTTTGGCAAAATAAGCGGCGTTATTAAAGCCCACTTCGTAAGCAACATTGGCAATGCTCAGCTTACTTTTTTCTAACAGCTGCACAGCTCTTTTTAACCGGATGGTCCTGATACAATCCACAGGTGTTTTACCGGTAAGCGTTAATAATTTTTTATAAAGCGAAACCCTGCTCAGGTTTAAATTCCTGCTTAATTCTTCAACGGAGAAATTAGGGTTAGTGATATTTTTCTCAATGCTTGCAAACGCATTTTTTAGAAATTTCTCATCTTCTGATACCACAACTATATCCTGCGCCTCTACCTCTGCCTGCTTTTGATAGGTTTTCTGGATCCTCAACAAGCTATGAATTTTCGAGAGCAGGATCTCGAAGTTAAAAGGCTTTACTATGTAATCATTGGCGCCACTGTCCAGTCCGGCCAGTTGATCTTCCTGTCCTGTTAATGCGGTTAATAAAATAATAGGGATCTGGGCCGTGCGGCTATCTCCTTTAATTTTTTTACAAAGGTCTAAACCATTCATTTCGGGCATGCTTACGTCACTAACAATAAGTTTTGGATGTAAAGCAAGCGCTTTTTGCCAGCCATCTTTACCGTTTACGGCTTCAATAATATGAAAACTATGCTTTAAATTATCCTTCAGATAGAACCTTAAATCATCATTATCCTCTATTAGTAAAACAGTTAACTTTTTAGCTGATAAATGTGTACTATCCGCATTTTGCAATATAGCATACGAAGTTTCCTCCTGCTCAGGCGCAGCTACCGGGTGGCCCTCATTCAGGTCGCCAACCGGAAGTTCGATTATAAAACAAGTGCCATAGTCAGGTTCGCTTTCTATTTTTATAGTTCCACCATGCATTTTTATAAATTCTTTGGTGATAGACAAGCCTATCCCGCTGCCCTGGTTCAGTAAACTTTCCGGCATATTATCCTGGAAAAAACGCTCAAAGATCTTTTCCTGGTTCTCTGCCGGAATCCCGATTCCGGTATCAATCACCTTTATCTCCAACATTTTCTGATCCTGTGCAAAAACATCCGGGGTCAATAAATTCAGCATAACGCTAATATAACCACCCGAAGGTGTAAACTTAAAGGAATTGGAGAGCAGGTTAAAAAGGATCCTTTCTATCTTGTCATGATCAAAATTGGTAATAAATGAACTTACCTCGCTCTCAAAAAGATATTGAATTTGCTTTTGATGGGCAACATCCGTAAACGAGGAAGAAACCTCTTTTATAAATTGGATGATATCGCCCTTTTTTAAACAAAGCTTTAGCTCGTTGTACTCCATCTTTCTAAAATCAAGCAGCTGGTTTACAAGGTTAAGCAAACGCTTCCCGTTTCTTTTTATCATTACCAGGTGATTTTGCTGTTCGGGTTTATCGGTCGTTTTAATCAAATCATCAATTGGCGATAATATTAATGATAAAGGGGTCCGGAACTCGTGGCTTACATTGGTAAAAAATTTAATTTTCATCAAATCAAGCTGGTGCATGCGGCGTGCCTCTTCGCGTTCATTTTCAAGTTTCCGTTCTCCTTCAAGTTTTTCCTGTTTTATCCTGAATTCATTTTTTAATTTAAGGATCCCCTTATGGCGGATATAAAATAAAAGGCAAACAGCACTGACGAAATAGACCAGGTAAGCTAAGGGCGATTTCCAAAATGGCGGCAATACCTTAATGTTGAGGGTTATTGTGCTTGTATTTCCCGGATCGTTTATATTACCGGCCTTTACTTTAAATACATAATCACCGGCATCTAAGTTTGTATAAGTTGCCTTACGGGTATTATTAGGTGCCGAAAGCCATTGCTTGTCAAAGCCTTCCAGCATATATTGATAAACAATTTTATCGGGGTTAAAATATTCGCATGCTGCAAACTCAATACTAAAATCGTTCTCATTATGGCTCAATGTCAAATTCTTAGTATTTGTAATTGAGCTTTTTAATAGTACATTCCCCTTTATGGTGTCGCCAACGGCAACGCTTTTATTAAATAATTGAAAATCTGTAAATAATAACTGAGGCTTACTTTTGGTAATATTTATACTTTGCGGATTAAACATGTTAAACCCATGCGCCCCGCCAAATATCAATTGCCCATTTTGAGTTTTAAAGGCCGAATAGGCATTAAATTCCCGGCCCTGCAAACCATCGAACTCATCAAACTTATTGATCTGAAATTTATAGTTGCCGCCTGTTTTAACTGATTTAATGCTGGCCAACCCATTTGTGGTGCTTATCCAAATTTTGCCATTGTTATCTTCCAAAACCTTTAAAACATCATTCCCGGGTAAGCCATTTGTTTCATTAAGATTATAGAATTTACCGGTTTGCTCATTTAAAATGCTTATCCCATCTTTTGTTCCTATCCATATCATTCCTTTACTATCCTGGATAATACTGTTTACATCGTTCCCAATTAAACTGTTAGGATTATTAGGGTTGTTAACATAGTGTTTGGCTATACTTTTTCCATTCTTTATAAAGTCAATTCCCCGGTCTCTTCCTATCCAGATATTTTTTTGCTTATCCTCATATATTACCGCGGTATAATTGGAAAGCATTTGATAGTTGGGATGCAAAAAGCTGTTGGATGGCCTGTCAAAAATGTTTGTGCTGCCGGCAAAGGTACCCACCCACAATTTTAACGATGAGTCTTCCATAATACTATAAACCCGGTCATCCGAAATACTCGACGGAATGTTGTCGTTATGCCGGTAATGGATAAACTTTTTCCCATCAAAACAATCCAGCCCGCCAAAATAGGTACCTATCCAAAGCTTATGCTCATGATCAATGCATAAGCTGATAACTATGTTATTCGCCAGGCTATTGAGGTCATTAGGATCGTGTTTAAACTGTACATATTTTTTAGTAGCCGAATTATAATTAAGCAGTCCGCCTCCATTTGTACCTATCCATAAATTCCCTTTGGTATCATCGGCAAAACAATCAACATCCTCATAAGGCAGGCTTTTAGTGTCAGAAACATAATGCCTGATCAGCGGAAACTGGATTATACTTTTATGATAATAGCTGATCCCCTGTTTAAAGGTACCTGCCCAAATTATGCCGGTATTATCTTTATAAAGCACCACACTGTTGCCCTGCAATGATTTAGGATCATCTTCCCTGTTTAAAAGATATTGAATGCTATTGGTTACAGGGTCTACCCGGTTAATGCCGCCATGATCGGTTCCTATCCATATTTTATTGTCATCACCCAGTATAATATTATAAATAACGTTGTAGTTAAGCCTTATATCGCCCGTTTCAGTGGTAAAATGATCAAGCGTATCTGTATTTATATGATAGCGGTAAACCCCGATAGGGCTGCTTGCAGCATACAGCCATAAGTTATCGCTATTGTCAAATGTTGCCGAATAAAGCTCAGGCTTATTATTGTTAGCCTTAGCTAGCATGTTTGAGCTGGAAACGATCGTATTGTTCAGGGGGTCTAATTTATCAATTTTTCCGTCGGCGTAGATCAACCACATAAAATTATGATCGTCTTCAACAACATCTGTTACCGCATCTGAGTGCAGTATGGCTATTGAGTTATTACCGGCGCTGTTGAAAAAACTGGTCGTATTGTTTTTAGGATCATAACAGTATAAACCCTCGTTATTTGTTAAAAACCAAAAATTCCCCCTTTTGTCTTTTTTAATTAAGGTTAACTGGTCTGTTAAAACTTTATATTTAGCCAGTTCGCGGGCAACATCATTTGAAAACTTTTCGGTAGCGGAATTATAAATACTAAAACCAATATGCGTTTTTATCCAGAGCCTTTTTCCGGGCCCCTCAAAAATACTTGTGACGGAATTATCGGCTATTGAATTGGGATTGTTTGCCGAATGTTTAAACACCCTGAACTTATACCCATCATACCTGTTTAAGCCGGAAATTGTGCCGAACCACATAAATCCGTTTGAGTCTTTAAAAATGCTGTTTACCTGGTTAACTGAAAGCCCGTTGGTAATATCAAGGTGCGAGAATTGGTACGCTGTATTTTGAGCATACAACCATTGCTGCATTATAACAAACAGGATAACCGTTAAGTAAACTTTAAAACGCATAATATTAAGCTACTGGTATAATTGGCAATACCTAAAAATGTATATAACAATACTAATGTATGGAATAATTGTTAAAATAACAGTAATAATTTATGAATGCACATCAACCACATTTGCTGAACTTACCAGGTTTACTTATTGGCTGATATGAAATACACCTTGTAAAGTTATTGATTTAGAGCTATAACAGCATACCGCAAATGTTAATTATGATACTATTGTTAGGCTTAGCGCATCAGATATAAACTTTTCCGGAGGTATAGGTTTCTCTGAATTCTTTGGGAACGCATAATTTTTTGCGTTTAAAAGCCCTGTTAAAATTAGAAATATTGTTAAAACCACATTTATAAGCTATAAGAGCAATGGTAAAATTAGTATCGACCAACATCCGGGATGCATGACCCAGCCTTATTTCATTTACGGTGTCAATAAATGATTTTCCGGTTCGTTTTTTAAAAAACCTGCTGAAAGATACTGTAGGCATATTTGCAATTTCGGCAGCCTCGGCAAGGGCTATATGTTTTTCATAATTATCATACAAAAATTCAAAAACCTTTTCAACGCGCCTGCTCTTGTATGAAAATTTTTCGTTTGAAAAGCCCGGCTCAGAAAGCAGCTTAATACCGGATGAAACAGATAAAGTATGCAGAATCGACAGCAGCTCTAACACCGCTTCAAACTGTACTTTTTGCTTTAAATTTATAATCCGGTTAACCACATTAACGGCAGTTTCCCGTGGGAAAAGAATCCCACGCTGTGCATTATTAAACATGTTTTTAAGCACGCTAAGCTGGTTTCTTTTTAAAAAGCCCTCACCAAAAAGATCCTTGTGAAACTGTATGGTGATTTCGGTGATTGCCTCCGAGTTGGATTGGTGGGTAAACCAGGAATGGTACAGATTTGGGCCTATAAATACCAGCTCAACATCATCAATTATACCAATGCTGCTACCAATAACCCTTTTGGCTCCTTCTGCATTTAATATTAGCGTAAGCTCATACTCATTGTGGTAATGCAAAGGGAAATCAAATCCTTTTTTTACTCTTGACGATATGGTAAAACAATCGCCTGTGGTTAAAGGTGTTATTTCGTGCATTACACCCGGAGATGGTACTTGATACATTGCTGAAATAATTGGGTGGTATAGTTTCCTTTTGTAAAACTATAGCATTACAATTTTTCTGCATCCCACAAAAGTTAATGTTTAATATAAAAAATGTTAACCAAAGGAGTTATAGCGGGCAACATTACCAAAATCTATAGATTAAAAGTAGCTTTAAGCAATAAGATGCGGCCCGGGATGGTGTACGTGTTGGATGTAAATGTATTTGCCGATAAATAAAGCGCGCTATATTTTTTGGTATCAAAAAGGTTATTGGCGCTTAGCTCCACATCTGTTTTAATCTTGTTGAACCTGTACCTTACCGATGCATCTGCAAAAATATATTTCTGATTATTGAGCTTGTCCTGGTGGTTGTAATAATCATCCCCGGATAACTTAATGAACAGGTTAACCAGCGGATTATAATTTATGGATGCCTGCTGATAAATACTTTTTATAGTTGTACCCGATGTTGCAGCCGGCGACTTGCTGCTGAGCTGGTTGTAAATTATTTTATTGCTGAGATTCAGCGCATCAGTTATTTTTGTTTCGGCACTTGCGCTTTCAGTTGCGGATATGGTTCTATAGGGCAAAAGAATATTATTTTGCAGCTGATTTGAGCTATTTGACTGCCATGACACGCCGCCACTGATAGTAGTACGCAATGCAAACACATATTTACTGATATAACCATTAAGCATCCACGAATTTGTATGGTTAACATAGGGCAGCACTACGTTTTGCTCAATGTTATTATTGATAATGCTCGAAGCAATGTTATTGGCCGTGATGTGATCGTACGTGGCTGTAATGTTAAAAAAGAAAAGGATTATAGCTTTACGGTAATTAAAGCCAAGCGCTGCGGTTTGATCTCTTTGCTCAGTAAGGTCGGAATTATTGGCATTTAGTGTACGGTAATCTTTTAAAACATACCCCCGGTAAATATCCTGGATGCTGCCTATCCTGTTTTTAAGATCGTAAACCAGGCTGAAATAATTTTCAACGCCGGTTTGATATTTTACAAATAACCTGGGGGTAAAATATAAATGGGTTGCTTGTTTATCAAAAGCAAACAGGTTATCAGTGTAATGGATCTGCTGCAGGCTTAACGGCAGGGTTAAGTTTACTTTAAGTATTTTGCCCGGGAAATCATATCCTGCCTCGGCGTATAGCTTTTGCCGCGACCAGTTTAAATTGTTCTGCGCACTATCTGATACCAAATTAACAGCATTGTTGGTTTGTACCGCGCTTAAAGTCGATCCAAGCTTTTGCTGCTGCAGGCTAAAACCAACCTTGTAGCTTTGTGTAACATAATCTGAAGGCAACTTATAAGCAAAATAGTTGTTTGTAAACCATGTTGGCACATTAACCTTTTGATTTAGCTGACTATAAGGATTGCCGTTATTAAAGATTGCAGGGTTTAAACCGGGATCGATGGATAAATTTTCCGGTTCCGCAATATGATTCAGGTACGAATAAACTTCAATAATATTATTTGTCTTAAACGTTTTCATGAGGTTAAACTCGTTGGAGAAATCAGCAATATTATCCTTAAAAACCTGGTTCACCGCTGTTCCGTTAGTAACCAGTGCTGAATAGTTGGTGTTGTGATTATAATCAGCTATTAAAGCATCGTTTAAATAATATTTATCCTTATTAATATTTAAGGTAAGCTGGCCATGCAAAATATCGGGGCGGCGTTTGTTATGCTGTATTTCCGAATAACGCACCGTATCATTTGGCAGGTAGATAGCCGTTTGCTTTTGATAGTCCTGCAGTTGTGTATCGTGCAGGTAATAAAGGTTAGCCTTTAGCTGAACATCCTTTTGCAGGTGTACCAGGTTATTGAGGTTGATAATACCGGCCTGGTTAAACAAATACCGGTTTCGCGGCAGGTCCGGATCAGTTGCAGTACCTGTAGAAAGCAGGGTAGCGGGTTTATTGTTATCTATCTTTTGCAGGTAATCTAATAAATTATGTGATACCAGGTCATTCTGAACATCAACTCCGGTGTTGTTGCCTTTAAGGTAATTGATGGCTTTAAAGTTATCTTTAAACATCATCGCATTAAGGTCTTCGTCATATTTGCCGGGCGTACCGCCACCTACTGTTTCCTGCCCTATCAGCTGTAGTTTTGCATCTTTTTTAAAAGTGAGATTAAGGGCAACGTCTTCGCTCACTACTTTATCTTTCAGCATCTTAATAGGCTGGTGATTTTCTATTACCTGCACCTGGTCAACCACGCCATTTGGAATGCTGCTGGTGGCAATGTTATATTTATCATCAAGCAGGTTATCGCCACCAATATAAAGGTTGGAGATTCCCTTCCCATTGTAAGAAATTCTCCCATCAGCGGCAACCTGGATACCAGGCAGTTTTTTAATTACATCGCCTATAACCCTATCCTGCGGATTACTAAAATCCGATACCTTGTAGCTTAATGTATCACCGCTGGTTTTAAGAAAAGGCCTTTTATCCTTTACAATCACGGTTTGCAGTTGGTTGGTTGCTACCGGCAATATAAAATTGTAAGGAATAGTCACATTCGTTACTGTAATGGTTTGTTTTATAAAACCAATGCAGCTTGCTTCGACCGTTAAATCGCTTTTTGGAGCATCCACAGGTAAATGCAGGGTAAACTCTCCCTTATTATTGCTTACAGTATAACCTAAAATTGCACTGCCGGCGCCTTTTAAATTTATGGTTGCAAAAGAGATCCCTTTACCGGTACTGTCTTTAACCGTGCCTTTTAAGTTTTGTGCAAAGCTTCCAAAAGCAAACAACATACCGGAAAGGAAGATCAATGCAAATTTACTGAATCTGATCATTTCTTTTCGGGCAGCTCTATAGGGTTATTAATTACTGGGCCATCACCAATTTTTAATTTAATGTCTTGCTTTGGCCCGGAGCGATTAAACTGCATGTTTCCGCCCGACCCGCCCATTGCAGAATGCACAAAAGCATCAGGATCCTTCTTCATGGCTTCCCTTAAATTAACAAACTCTTTTTCGGTGGTTTTTATCCCTCCCGATGGTAGCTGGATAACATTGGGATCGCCCTCATCATCCATGTCGAAAAGCCTTATTTCGCGGCCGCTTCCGGCAGGCTGCTGATCCGCGCTGGCAACAGGACTTGCTTTGGGGGCTTTGCTTAAATCTTCAATTCCGTCAAACTTAAATTCCACTTCTTTTTTAGCATCATAAGCTTCAAGGATAACACCTGGTAAACCATTTAATTTCCATGGGCCGCTATGAAAAGGCAAATCGGGGCAAAACCATGCGGTATAGTTGCGCCCCCTGAAATGAGCAGTTGCTTTTTGACAATGCAGACCGGCAAAGCTGGCTGTATCACTGCTGATCTTCCAGTCAATTGCTGCCATGGGTTCTTCAATCAGGTAACTATTAATAAGCTTCTCTTTTCTTACCAATTTCCCTTCAGCCGGGAACTGGTAGTATTCAGTACTTGAGCCTGAGCCCTTTCCCCTCATAATTTTTACCGGGCCATTCGGATTAGCAGCTATTTGCTCCTGCACTTGTTTTTTTATTAAAGCATCGGCTATTTTTTTGTCGTAGCTTTTATAGGCACTTGAATTTTTGCCCAGGAAAAGGATCATTTTTTCATTATAAATATCATTCCTTTTGGTAGTATCCCTCAGGTGTGAGAATTTATAATGAACAACAGCCTGTGCTGTCTCGGGTTGGCTTTGTTGTGCTTTGCCTGAAATTGATAACAGGCTAAAAGCAACACACAGAACTAAAATTGAACGTAATGTTTTCATGATCATAATTTTATTTAAAGTAATAGTAGGGCAACCATCCGGCTCTTTAAAAACTCAGGTGTAAACAGAAGTTTTACAGGGATGAAATGCCGGATATTTGTTATCCGGCATTTCAAAAAAGAGGCGTTCAGCTAACTATTTCTGTAATTGGTAACATAAATTTTAAAGCTGCTGTAATTAAAATTACCTTAGATTGTATATGCAGGGAATCAGAAAAAAACACCTCCTTGAAATTTTGCTGCACCTATTGTTTTGGGTGGGCATTTTTTATGTGGAACAAAATTTTTCCAGTCTTTATCAATTTTTACGGAAGGACATTAACGGGCAGTTTGAACAACATATCATATTAAAATCTGCCTACCCAATTTCCATAATAACATTAGGGCTGTCAATGACGCTTTTTTATACCAATGCTTTTTGGTTATTAAAAACGATAGTTAGATATAAAAATAAAATCGGCCGGGTTGTCATTGTTATTGGGTGGATGGCCTTTCTCATTTTAACTAATTACTTTTCAGGTCTTCTTTTTATTCGCTTTACCAGCATCAATGCGTATGAGTGGCGGCGCTTCCAGTTTAATATTTCGCTGGTCTTTCTTTTTGTGCTTGGACTTTCAACCGCTTACTTTTTTTCGAAAGAATGGATAAAGAATGAACTGCTTCGTAAACAGCTGGAAGCTTACCAGCTAACCACCGAAATAAAGTTTCTCAAATCGCAGATAAACCCGCATTTCCTTTTTAATACGCTGAACAACCTTTTTTCAATGGCCCAGGAGAAGGGGAATGATGAACTGGCAGATGGCATTTCAAAACTTTCAGGCATGATGCGTTACATGATCTATGAAAGTAATGCCGATACGGTACCCTTAAAAAATGAGATTGAATATATTAAAAGCTGTGTAGCGTTAAACAAGCTGAGGTATGCCGATGAAGAAGCATGTGTTAATTTCCACTATGGTGAACAAGTGCCCGATGTATTCATCGCCCCAATGCTATTTATTCCCTTTATTGAAAATGCTTTTAAACATGGGGTGCTTATTAATAACACATCGCCGATTGATATTTCTATAGCTGTGCATGATAAAACGCTATTGTTTACCTGCGAAAACAAAAATTATAATTTTGTTAAAAAAATGGAAAATGATAAAAGCGGCATAGGTTTAGAAAATGTAAAAAGAAGGCTGGACCTGGTATATCCCGGCAAACATGAGCTGATAATTAAAAGTGATAAAAACCTGTTCAGTGTGGAGCTCAAAATAGATTTAAGCTGATGAACTGTATTGCAATTGACGATGAGCCACGGGCGCTTGAGGTAATAGAAAGATACTGCACTAAAAGCGGAATACTGAACTTACAGGCATCATTCCGCGAGCCACTAAAAGCCGTTGAGTTTTTGAACCGCGAAAGTACAGAACTTGTTTTTTTGGATATTAATATGCCAGGCATCAACGGTATCGAGCTGCTTTCAACGCTCGCCAATAAGCCAATGGTTATCTTCACTACTGCCTATAGCGATTATGCCGTAGAAAGCTATCAGCTTAATGCGATAGATTATTTGCTGAAGCCAATAACATTTGAGCGTTTTTTAACTGCCACCAACAAAGCGCTGAATTTACATCTGATGAAAAATAATATTCAGCGTAAAGATGATTTTGGAGATTATGCATTTGTTAAAAGCGGCGCGCAAACCTACCAGGTAAAGATCAGTGAGATCCTGTATTTAGAAAAAGATGGTAATTATATTTCTATTGTATTAAAGGATAAAAAAATTCTGATCCGCCAAAACATGGCTGATATTTTTGAAGTGATCCCCGCACAAAATTTTGTAAGGGTTCATAAATCATTTGTAGTGGCCATAAGGCATATCGCCATGGTCGAAAATCACCAGTTGATAATTAATGGTGATAAAATACCTATTGGCAGTACGTATCGGGATGAATTGAAAACAAGACTTGGTTTAATTTAACCTTCCCCGGTTAAAAGAACTTTTTAAACAGGCAATGTGAACCAAAAGGTACTGCCTTTCCCTAATTCGCTATTAATGCCTATCTGCCCATTATGTTTTTTAATAATTTCGGCGCAAATATAAAGTCCAAGTCCTAAACCCGAACCCTGGATTCCCTGGGTTTCTACCCGGTAATAACGATCAAATAAATGCGTCAGCTTATCGGTTGTAATGCCGGGGCCTTTGTCAGTTACTGATACTTTAGCCATATCATTTACTTTTTCAATACATACCTTAATAATTTTTGATTCAGGGGCATATTTAATGGCATTATTAATAAAGTTTATTATTACCTGGTTCATTCTTTCAGCATCTGCATAAACCTGGAGCTGCATGTCACCTTTAGTAACTACGGTATATACGCCTTCCATATGAATATGATGGCAGCACTCATCAATCAGTTCAGCTATTACGATTAGTTTTTTGTTTAAATGAAGCTGTCCTTCATTTACCTTAGTTGCATTTAGCAGATCTTCAACCAGTACGGTAACTTTATTTAAACTCTTATTAGCCTGCCCAATCAGTACAGGTAACATTTTATGAGAAGGGTTATCCTTCATTTGGTTCAAAAGCTGTAAAGAAGCTTTCAGTGTGGTAATTGGTGTCTTCAATTCATGGCTGGCAATACTGATAAAATCATCTTTCTGTTGCTGTAGTAACCTAAGTTCATGAATATCTGTTGCTGTACCAACCCATAGCTGTATCTCACCTTCTTCATTATTGATCGGCATTAAACGGCTTAAATGCCAAAGGTAAGTACCTTCCGTGCTCTTAATGCGGACTTGAAACTCACCACCATCGCGGCTTTCACGAATTGTTCTAAATTGTTCTAATGTAAATTGAAGGTCGTCAGGGTGAATTGCTTTCCGCCATCCCCAAGTCTTGGTTTGTTCTGAATCAAGCCCGGTATAATCATACCATCGCTGGTTGTAAAAAGTAATTTCACCTTCAAATGTATTTGTCCAGGCTATTTGAGGGATGGTTTCCATCATGTTACGAAACCTATTTTCGCTCTCTGCCAAAGCTTTTGTACGGTTTATCACCCGTTCTTCCAATTCCTGGTTTAGTAGTAAAAGGTCATGATTAATAACCCTAACCTTTTCCTCCTGTTTAATAAGCAATTCAGTTTTCTCATTAAGCTCATCATTTGCCTGCCTTAATTCTTCTTGCTGCGCATGTAGTTCCAGGGTTAAGAGGGCCAGATCCGCTGCGCGTTTTTCCTTTTCTTCATTTTGAATAACAAGCTCATCATTTGCTTGCCTTAATTCTTCTTGCTGCGCATGTAATTCCATGGTTAAGAGAGCCAGATCCGCTGCGCGTTTTTCCTTTTCTTCATTTTGAATAACAAGCTCGTTGTTGGCAATTATTAATTCAGCAGCACGGTTTTCTTTCTCTTCGTTTTGAAAAGCAAGTTCTATGTTGGCAATTAATAACTCTGCCGCGCGATTTTCCTTCTCACCATTTTGAAAGGCGAGTTCCACGTTAGCTATGAGTAATTCTGCTGCACGATTTTCTTTTTCACCATTTTGAAAGGCAAGTTCGATGTTGGCAATGTGTAATTCTGCTGCGCGATTTTCTTTTTCGCTGTTTTGAAAAACAAGCTCTTTGTTTGCAATCACTAACTCAGCGGCACGATTTTCTTTCTCGTTATTTTGAAATACAAGTTCTTTATTAGCAATGGCTAATTCTGCGGCACGGTTTTCTTTTTCTATATTTTGAAAAGACAGCTCTTTATTAGCGATTACTAATTCTGCCGCCCGTTTTTCTTTCTCCTGGTTTTGAAAGGCAAGTTCTTTGTTTGCGGTGATTAGCTCATCCGACTTTATTTTACCCATATTCTGTCTTTACGAAGTCGGTTTATTTTGAAGTTGTGGCATTATAATGATTGTGTAACAGCAGCGTTGAAAAATTGTTCTGCCTAAATGTAACTTAATACAGCGAACTTCTCCCATATTTTTATATTAAAAGAGTAGACCTAAACCCCTAAGGCACAATTGGTTTTAAGTTTTCGATAAATTGGCCCGATAATAATCCAGCCTGGGGTACAAATCCTCTTGATTTTTCTGAGGTATTGCCGGAGCGAAAAATAATTTATTTTTTTATAAAATTTAAATCCCCACACTTAACTATAGATTAAGCAGTTAAGTACCATTAGGTTTTGCTTCACTTTAAATACAGCTCCTCTTTTACATTATTTATGTCAGTGAAAGGCAATATCCATTAAATTAAAGCGTCTTAATAAGTATAAAAAGCATTCAAATTAATTTAAAACTATTCTGAACATCTGTAAAAAGATAGCATCAAAAGTTTTTAACTTAAAGTTACAGCTATGCAATACTTTTTATAATTAAAGGCTAAATCAGCCGCCAATTCCGTAGAATTTCTTTTCATTTAAGCAGGGGCAACCTGTATTCAAAGCATATAGGCTTTTCCGTTTTTATATACTCCAAATGTGCATTAATAGCAATTTTTAATATAAACTTTTAATCATCAAATTAATGGAAACACAAACAATGAAAGCAACAAATTTAAAACTCAAGGAGTTTTTTGTTCACCAGTTAAGAGACATTTATTGGGCAGAAAAAAAATTGTCTAAAGCACTTCCTAAACTGCAGGAAGCAGCAACTACCCCGGAATTGAAGGACGCCTTTGGCCAGCACCGCAATCAGGCACAAACTCATGTTGAAAGGCTGGAGCAGGTATTCGGCATGGTTAATGAAAAAATAGACTCTACTAAATGCTCCGCTATAGCCGATATTGTAGATGAGGGCGAGGAGATTATTGACCAAACAAATAAAGGCACCGCACAAAGGGATACAGGCCTCATATTTGCAGGCCAGAAAGCCGAACATTATAAAATTGCCACCTATAGCGCGATGGTCAACCTGGCTAAAAACATTGGCTATAATAACGCGGCAGATGTTTTAAGGAAGACACTAACCGAAGACAGGGCAGCTGATGACTTGCTGACGCAGATCGCAGAAAGAAACGTCAACTATCAATTAAACTAGTGTCGTGTCAATCATGAATTGACGCTTAGTCTTGAGTCGAAAGTCTTGAGTTCTAAGTCAAAAAAAGACCGAATTTGACTTAAGACTTACGACTAAAGACTATTGATTTAACACCAGGAATTGTTATTAATTAAACCTGCAAAACCAGTATTTGTTGAAAAATACTGGTTTTGCAATTTATACATGTTGCCGCAAACATCCTACAATCAAAATACCATCTAAATAAAAAAAGCATAGCCGGGGGGAGCCCCGGCTATGCCATTCTCAACTAAACCTAACAAATAAAAATTTTTATTTGTCTCTATTAAGCCCTGATTATTTCGTTATCCAAATTTTGGTGCTGGTAAGATCGCTTCCACCTGTGGCGGCTTTCCAGTTAGCACTGTTAAACTGCTTTTCGTCTGCAGGGTATTGGTAGCGTTGTAAGCTGCCATAATTCTGCTGATAACCTCCCGGGTTGCTTGCATCCATTGGGGTCGCGCCACCGGTTCTTCTCAATAAGGTCCAGGCTACCCATGGCTGACGGAACAAATCAATCCATTCCTGTGCATAAATCAACTGAACAGCATTTGCCGCATTAAAGGCAACCTTTGAATTGGTCAACACTGCCTTTATGGTTGCATCTTGTGCAGTAGCCGGATCAGGCTTGTTTACCTGCCAAACAGAAGAGTTGTGAGCCGCCGTTGTCCAAAAAATAATAGAATCT